>CAIRBT010000044.1 GCA_903876875.1 uncultured Geobacteraceae bacterium | reverse complement strand
GCCTGTTATTATTGGCGTCCCCGAGTCGATTCGAACGACCGGCCCCTTCCTTAGGAGGGAAGTGCTCTATCCTGCTGAGCTACGGGGACGTATGTCAAAGCTGAAGTGGTATAGCAGAGATGTCACTTCAGTTCAACCCCTTTGGGGCATTTAAAAGTGTAGTAGCGAAAAAACTTTTCCTTTCGGCAACCGTTTGCTCCCCTCAAGAAAATCAAGCTCTGCCATGAAACAACATTCAACGATTTCTCCACCCATGCTCTGAATCATATCAACCACTGCCGCCATGGTGCCGCCGGTTGCAAGGAGATCGTCGACGATCAGGACTCGTTCTCCCGGTTTGATGGCATCCTTGTGAATCTCAAGGGTGTCGGTGCCGTATTCAAGGTCGTAGGTTTTGCTGAAGGTTTCGGATGGGAGTTTGCCCGGTTTCCGAACCAGTACGACGCCGGCACAGAGTTTATACGCAAGGGCGGAACCGATGATGAAACCCCGCGCTTCCACGCAGACAACTTTGTCAATTCGCTTCCCTATGTAGCGGTGGGATATCAGGTCGATCATCTTCTGATATGATGGCGCATCCTGGAGCAGCGTGGTGATGTCTTTGAAAATGATCCCCTTCTTGGGGAAATCGGGGATGTCGCGGATAATATTTTTCAGGTCATTCATCTGGGTGACTCCTTTTATGTGTGGTTACTGATTTGTCTTTCGGTGCGACCGACAGGGAGCCATCACTTCAAGTGATTAGACTTGCCACCCCTGTTTGCCGATGAGAGGTACAAAGCGGCATTCAACAGTGGGTGCCTGGAACAGGTCACCGTTTTCATCCTTAATGATGGTTAGAAGCTGCTGCGTGGAGTCACTGCCGACTGGAATGACCAAACGTCCCCCCCGGGCAAGCTGGTCGGTGAGGATGGTTGGTATGGCTGGTGCACCGGCGGTGACGATGATAGCATCAAAGGGGGCTTCCTCTTCCCAGCCGATGGGGCTGCCATCGGTATCATTGATGCGTAGTTGTACGTTAAAGAGCTTGAGTGAATCAAGACATTTGCGGGCACGGAGGGCGAGGGGCCGAATACGCTCGGCTGAAAAAACTCTGTCAGCCAACCTGGCGAGAAGTGCCGTCTGGTAACCGGAACCGGTGCCGATTTCCAACACTTTTTCTCTGCCGGTCAGAGCCAACTGTTCGGACATCAGGGCTACAATGTAGGGCTGGGAGATGGTCTGTTTTTCACCGATGGGTAGTGCCTTGTCGTTATAGGCTTGGGCAGCAAAGGCTTCCTGGACAAAAATATGGCGCGGTATGCTCAACATAGCATCAATCACACGACGATCCTGAATGTCACGCCCCACAATCTGTTCCTGAACCATTTTTTTTCGGGCAATTTCGAAGTTCAAAGAGAGCTCCCCTGGTGATATGTGCCGATGACCGTTAGTGGCAAATCTTGTGCGCCGGAACTATAACAGGAGATTGGTTGAATGTCCAGATGGTCAAAAGCTCCAACCGGCAAGAATTTTCAACGACTTGTGGTTTGTAAGATCAAGATGCAAGGGTGTTATGGAAACCTGTCTGCGGTTTATGGCGTGGAAGTCGGTGCCCGGTTCATCATTCAGGTGTGGTTCTTCACTGCCCATCCAGTAATATTTACGCCCCCGGGGATCGGTCTTGTCAATTATTTTACCAATAAAAGACCGCTTCCCCTGGCGGGTTATGACCGGTGGCCCCATGTCACTGAGCGGGCAGTTGGGTATGTTGACGTTCAAAAAGGTGTCGCCGGGGAGACCGTTGGTGATAACCTGACGGGCGATTTTGACCGCAACCTGAGCCGCAGCGGTGAAATGGTCACTTGCTTCAAAGGTAGCCAACGAGAAGGCGATGGCCGGGATGCCCATGAGATTGGCCTCCATGGCCGCCGCCACCGTACCGGAGTAGGTGACGTCATCACCGAGGTTGGCACCGTGGTTTATGCCGGATACCACCAGGTCGGGGGTGGCGGGGAGCATGTTGTGTACCCCCATGTTTACACAGTCTGTCGGTGTGCCGTCAACGGCATACCACCCTGGGCGGAGTTCAAGGATACGGAGTGGGGAGTGGAGTGTTAAGGAGTGACCCACCGCACTTTTTTCCCGATCCGGTGCCACAACGGTTACGGTGCCAAGTGCAGTCATCGCCTCTGCCAGTGCCCGGATTCCGACGGCGTGTATGCCGTCATCATTAGTTACCATGATATTCATGAGTGGTTCCTCTCTGTTTTCGTTCGGGTAGTGAACGTTATCGCAGAATTATCTCCGCAAAGCAAGCTGCTCTTACCCCTGTTTTGTGTTTACAAAGTCGTCGTAAGTCGCTATACAATCAAGTTTCAATGTTGTGGTAATCTATAATTAATATAGTAACAGGAGGTGTAGGTATGAAAGCTGTGTTGATGAGTGCTTTTGGGAGTGTGGATGTATTGACGGTTGGTGAGGCTCCAAAGCCGGTTCCAGCAGAGGGTCAGGTGCTGGTCAAGGTTATGGCAACTTCCATCAATCGTCCCGATCTGGTGCAGCGTGAGGGGAAGTATACACCACCGGCCGGTGATTCGGAAATTCTTGGGCTTGAAGTTGCTGGTACCATCGAGGAGCTGGGTGCCGGTGTTACCGGCTGGCAGGTGGGTGAGCGGGTTATGACACTGGTTGGCGGGGGAGGGTATGCCGAATTCGCCGTGGCCTATGCATCACATCTGATGAAAATTCCGGAAAACATGAGCTTTGAAGAGGCGGCTTGTGTCTGTGAATCATATATTACTGCGTTTTTGAATGTGTTTATGATTGGTGAATTTGCCGATGGTCAGACCGCCATTTTACATGGTGGCGGCGGCGGGGTGAATACGGCGGCGGTGCAACTATCCCGTGCCCTGACACCGGCCAGTAAATTGATTGTCACCGCTTCGGGGGCAAAGCTGGAGCGGGTGAAGGAGCTTGGTGCCAACTGCCTGATTAATTTCCAGGAAACTCCCGATTTTACCGAAGTGGTGAAGGAGTATACCGCCAAGAAAGGGGTTGATCTGATCCTCGACCATGTGGGTGCCAAATATCTTGCACCCAATATGAATTCCCTTGGCTATAAAGGGCGTCTGGTGATTATCGGGGTGGTCAGTGGTATCAAGGCCGAGCTTAATCTGGCACTTATGATGGTCAAGCGTCAGCAGATTATCGGCAGTGTGCTCCGCTCCCGTCCGGTGAAGGAAAAGGGGGAGATCGTTGCCGAGTTTACCCGCCGTGCCCTGCCGAAGTTTGCCGACCGTACCATCGTGCCGATCATCGAAAAGGTCTTTACTATCGACCAGGTGGCCGATGCCCACCGTATGATGGAAGAAGACAAGCATTTTGGGAAGATTGTACTGAGAATTCAGTAGTTGTTGTATCAAAGGCGTACTACCGGTTAGAGACCATAACCACATTATATCGGAGGGAATTACTATGTCAGAGCAAAATCCGCAGGTATTACTTGAAACATCCATGGGGCCAATCAAGATTGAACTGTTTAAAGCAAAAGCACCGATTTCCGTCAGAAACTTTCTGTCATATGTCAAGGATTGCCATTATGACGGTCTTATTTTCCATCGTGTCATCCCGGGTTTTATGGTGCAGGGTGGCGGTATGGATGAAAATATGGTTTCCAAGAAGACCAAGTTTGCCATCAAGAACGAAGCGACAAATGGCCTGAAGAATACCCGGGGCACCCTGGCCATGGCTCGTACGTCTGTTGTTGATTCGGCCACCTGCCAGTTTTTCATTAATACTGTTGATAACGGCTTCCTCGATCATAAGGGAAAGCGTGATGATGATTTCGGTTACTGTGTTTTTGGCCAGGTTCTTGAAGGGCTGGAAGTGGTAGATGAAATTCGTGTTGTGAAAACCGGTAACAAGGGGGGGCATTCTGATGTGCCGCTGGAGCCTGTCTTCATTATATCGGCACGGTTGATTGAACAGGAGGGGTAATCGTGGACAATGCTCAGGTTTGTTATACATTCGATGCTGCGCTGGAAATGGCCATCGAAATGGAGACAGAAGGCTTTCGCAATTATCTGGTGGCCATTCGTCAGATAACCCACAAAGGGGCAAAGGAGCTTCTCCGTGAGAATGCCCTTGATGAACTGGATCACAAGCAGCAACTGGAGAAGGCGTTGCTTGAGGGGCACATGGATGGTGGTGCCGATCTTGATCAACCGATTCCAACCATGCACCTTGATTATGTGCTGAAAAAAGAGCCGTTGGGTCCCCAGTCGGGTGTCAGGGAAGCTCTCATTTATGCCATTCATCTGGAGCGGGGTGCTGTCGATTTCTACAGCAGAGTTTCCAGTGGCTGTGCCGGAGCACCCATGGGAAAGTTGTTTGCAAAGTTCCATCAGGAGGAGAGTCGTCATCTCCAGGCACTGGAAGACCTCTACGAACAGCACTTTTTTGCTGAAAATTGATAACCGATTGCTTGTTACCGGGGCTCTTCTGCTGCCCCGGTAACAAGTCATCTTTTGTATTTCACCGCTTATTACGATGAATCCCTCCGATTTCAGTATTTCATTCTGAATAGACTTTTCTTACGGTAGAGTGTGCGGAAAACAGGGGCTATCGGTGCATATTCAGCATTTTTTACGGGAATACCTCGAACTGCATGGCTACTGGGTTCTCTGTGTCGGCACGTTTCTGGAAGGGGAAACCATACTGCTTCTGGCCGGTTTTTTGGCGTTTCAGGGGTATCTGAATATTTATGCTGTCATCGGTATCGCTTGGCTCGGCTCGTTCTGTGGTGATCAATGTTATTTTTCCCTTGGGCGTTATCAGGGACGACGGTTACTCAGACGATTTCATTTTATTGCCCGGAAATCACGCTATGCCATCAAAATGATGGAGAAATATGGTAATTTGGTAGCGTTTCTCTCCCGCTTTACCTATGGTTTCAGGATTGTACTACCGATAATTCTTGGTATCACTACTCTTGCTCCTCGTACCTTTCTCATGATAAACCTTGCGAGTGCCTTGGTGTGGGCGGTCTTGTTTTCGCTGGGGGGGTACCTGTTTGGCAAAAGTGCCTCACTATTTTTGGAACAGGCGGGGAATTATGAACAGCACCTTATTCTGGCTCTCTGCACTGTCATGGGGATGGCTTGGTGCATACATGCCTATCAGGTCTGGAAACTTAAAATACCGGTCAGGGAGCGGCTCGGGCGGATTCGAGCTCTACGGACAATACGAAGGAAGTTACTGTGAATAATGACATTGTAATCGTACTGGTGGAACCACAGTCACCCGGCAATATCGGTATGACCTGTCGTGCCATGAAGAATATGGGGTTTAATCAGCTGAGAATTGTCAAAGGGTGTGATCGCTTTGACTCCGAGTCTCTTAAATTTGCCGTTGCCGCCCGTGACCTTCTTGAGTCGGCCACGGTATTTCCCGATCTGGCCTCGGCACTGGCTGATTGTACCCTAACCGTGGGTACTACCCGTCGTCATGGTAAATACCGCCAGGAAATTCTCTCGCCAGCCGAGGTTGCCGGGCATTTTCGAGAACATGCAGCTCCGGAGTGTCGGGCAGCGGTGGTGTTTGGCCGTGAGGACAGCGGCCTTACCACCGATGAATTGTCCCAGTGCCGTTGGCATGCTACCATTCCAACTTCAGCGGAATATGGTTCCCTGAATCTGGCGCAGTCGGTGCTGCTGTTCTGTTATGAGCTGGGTAAGGCGTCGGAATCGCCCGGTGGCGGTCGTCCCCTCGATCTTGCCCACTCTGCCGAGATGGAGGCTTTTTTTGCCCATTTAGATGCCACTCTGGGTAAAATCGGTTTTTTGAACGATCAGAATCCGGCCCATATGATGCGTTCACTCAGAAGAGTCTTTTTTCGTGCCAGTCTTGACAGTCGTGAAGTGACCGTGCTGCGCGGTATGTTGACCCAGATCGACTGGGCAAGCTCGGCTTTTGACGGGAGAAAACGGTCGTGACCCCCACAACCATCGGTATGGTGGCCGGTGCTCTTACCAGTGTCGCAGCCATACCTCAAGTAATTAAAACCATGAAAACGCACCATGTGCGGGATATTTCCATTTGGCAGCCGCTGCTTCTGGCACTTGGTGTGGCACTTTGGATGGTCTATGGCATTTTAATCTCAGATATGCCACTGATTCTAGCCAATATTACTCCGCTGATTTGTAATGTTGTGCTAACATACTTGAAAATACGCTACGGCGGGGACGTCTGCTGACGCACTGCCGTGTGCTACAACTGCTATTACGGAGGATATGGTATGGGACGATTCGGTTCAGTATTGGTAATGTGTGCGGTTTTTATGCTGCTTGCCGGTTGTGGCTACAACAGTATGCAGGCCAACGAAGAGGCGGTCATCGCCGCCTGGGGCAATGTGGAATCGTCATGTCAGCGGCGGGCTGATCTGATTCCCAATCTGGTTGAGGTTGTGAAAGGCTATGCCAAGCATGAGGCGGATACCTTTACCGCCGTTACGGAGGCTCGTGCCAAGGTTGGTTCTACTCAGGTAACAAAGGATCTCTTGGCAAATCCCGCTGCCCTGAAGAAATTCCAGCAGGCACAGGGAGAGCTTTCCGGGGCACTATCCCGTCTTATGGTGGTTGCCGAAAAGTACCCCGACCTGAAAGCCAATCAGAATTTCATGGATCTGCAAAAGCAGCTGGAAGGAACGGAAAATCGTATTAACGTGGCCCGTGAACGGTACAACGATGCGGTGCAGTTCTTTAACACCAGTATCCGTACCTTTCCGAACTCAGTAACGAACTCCCTGATGCTTCATCTGGAGCGGAAAGAAGCATTTAAGGCGGATGAGGGGGCTAAGATAGCTCCTAAAGTTAAGTTCTGAGTGCGGTAACAGTTGGTGTTGGTATGAAATCCCTCGTTTTCTGCATACTGCTGCTGGTAATGCCGCTCCGGTTGATGGCTCTTGAGGTGCCCCCGTTGACCGCTCAGGTCACGGATCTTGCCGGGGTGCTCTCCGCTCCCGTTCGTCTACAGTTGGAACGGCAACTGGCGGCCTTTGAGCGGGAAACTTCCACTCAGGTTGTCCTGCTTACACTCCCCTCATTGGAGGGGGAAGGTATTGACCAGGTTGCTGTTCGTGTCGCCGAACGGTGGCAGTTGGGCGTGAAGGGGAAGGATAACGGCGTTTTGCTGCTTCTTGCCAAGGGTGAGCGTAAGGTGCGTATCGAAGTCGGGAAGGGATTACAAGGGGTGCTTCCCGACGTTGCTGCGGCACAGATTATTCGCAACGTTATGGCACCGTATCTGAAAAATAATAACTTTGATGCAGGCATTTCCCACGGCATTGACAGTATCCTCACGGCAACCAAAGGGGAATTTACGGGGAATGGTTACGTCACCAGGAACCAGACCGCTGTCAGGCACCACCCCTCACTTGTGGTTATGGTGCTGGGTACTCTGGTGGCAATTGCCATTATGGGGTTGGTGTCGCTTTATCTCGGTGCGGTTGCCGGAGCGATTGGTTTTCCCTTGGTAACCTCTGTGGCTTTTCCCGGCACCGGTGAAGTTATGCTTGTACTGGCTGCTGTGGGTGGGGGGATTGTTGGGTATCTGCTGAGCGGTGCCGTTGTCAAACTCTCTAAAGGTGGCGGAGGTTTTGGCGGCGGAGGTGGTTCCGGTGGCAGTTTGAGCGGTGGCTTTCTTGGCGGATTCATTGGCGGGTTTTTCGGAGGTGGAGGTGGTGGCAATGCTGGGCCCCCGGAGGGGGGGGGTGGATTTTCCGGTGGTGGCGGCGGTTTTGACGGAGGGGGTTCCTCCGATGATTATTGAGATTGGGCGTGTCCTGTGGGCACAAGGTGCTAACTGAATTTGGACATTTTTACCGAAAAAACCATACTGACGGTGAGCCGTCTGACCGCACTGCTCCGGGGGGTGCTGGAGGAAAACTTCGAGCAGCTCTGGGTGCAGGGTGAGCTGTCCAATGTTTCCTACCCGTCATCCGGTCATTGCTATTTCACCATCAAGGATGCCGGAGCACAACTGCGCTGCGTCATGTTTAAAAGTGCGGTTCGCAACCTCAAATTCCGGCTGAACGACGGTATGGCTCTGATCGTACGGGGGCGTATCTCGGTTTATGATCAGCGGGGTGAGTATCAGTTGATCTGTGAATATGCCGAACCTGCCGGTGTGGGGGCACTTCAGGTGGCCTTTGCACAGTTGAAGGACAAGCTGTTACGGGAAGGTCTCTTCGCCGAAGAGCACAAAGTTCCGATTCCCCGTTTTCCCCGGAAAATTGGCGTTGTCACCTCACCGACCGGGGCGGCCATACGGGATATTCTGACGGTGCTGAAGCGGCGTTTTGCCTCTCTGGAGGTGCTACTCTATCCGGTACGAGTGCAGGGGGATGGGGCTGGCCGGGAGATCGCTCAGGCGGTTATTGAGCTTAATGAACTCGCCGAAGTCGATGTGATATTGGTTGGCCGGGGGGGCGGTTCCTTGGAGGATCTCTGGGCGTTCAACGAAGAGGTGGTGGCCCGGGCGGTGTACCATTCCCGGATTCCGGTCATTTCTGCGGTAGGTCATGAGACGGACTGGACCATCTGTGATTTTGTTGCCGACCTGCGTGCTGCCACTCCATCGGCGGCGGCTGAGTTGGTTATTGCCAGTGTGGATGAGTTGAGAAATCAGCTGGAATCCTTATCCCACCGGCTGCGCAGATCCATGGGGGGGCTGCTGGCACTCTATGGCCACCGCCTTGAAGGGTTGCGGCGGGCGATTCATGATCCCCGTACCATGCTGGGGCACCTTGCCCAGAGATTAGATGACCTGAACGGCAGGCTGGAAACCGGGCTTCGCATGGCGTGTGTCCAACGGCGTGACCGCTTTGAACGGCTGCATGTTTCGTTACAGCATAATGATCCCTCCCGAAAAGCTGCTTTGCTGAAACAGCACGTGGCTTTTCTTGCCGAGCGCTCCGAACACCTTTTAAAACAGCGCATAGATAGCTATCGTCAGCGGTATGGTGAACATACGGCTCGCTTAGAGGTGCTTTCGCCCCTTAAAACACTGGCACGGGGGTATGCCATTGCCAGCAGAGAAGCTACCGGGGGCGTTGTTACCGATGTTTCAACACTCAACGTTGGTGATCTGCTGTCACTTACCCTCCACCATGGTGGGGCGACCTGTCGCATTGAATCACTTACACCGGGTAACACTTGACGTCTGTAGAACTTTCTATCTGCACTTATTATTAACTACTGAGAGAACAACAACCATGGCTACCGATAAATTTGAAGCATCACTAAAGAAACTGGAAGAAATTGTCAAACGGTTGGAAAATGGTTCCCTGACCCTGGAAGATTCCTTAAAAGCGTTTGAGGAGGGGGTGAAACATGCGGCGTTTTGCTCTGGCCGCCTTGATGATGCCGAGCAGCGTGTCGAAATACTGCTCAAGCAGAAGGATGGTTCCCTGAAAAAAGCACCCTTTGATACCGGTGAGATGTGAGGAGTCACGTATGGAGTTGAAAGAATATCTACAGAGTGAAGCGACCCGCATAGATGCCGCGCTGGATCGTTTTCTCCCCCGGGAGTCCGAGTTACCACACTCGATCCATCAAGCCATGCGCTATTCGGTTTTTGCCGGTGGTAAACGGGTACGGCCGATTTTAATGCTTGCTGCCTGCAGGGCGGTAGGGGGTGATTCTGAACGGGTTATTCCGGCTGCCTGTGCCATTGAGATGATTCATACCTATTCACTGATTCATGATGATCTTCCTGCCATGGACAACGATGATTTTCGCCGGGGTAACCCGACCTGCCATAAGGTATTTGGTGAAGCCATTGCCATTTTGGCTGGTGATGCCTTGTTGACGGAAGCTTTCAGGCTCATAAGCAGCCCGGCACTGATGGGGGGGGGGGCTCCGGAGGGTGTGCTGGCCGTAATCCATGAAATTGCCACCTGCGCCGGTTCTTACGGTATGGTGGGAGGTCAGGTCGTTGATATGGAAAGTGAAGGAGATGATGCTATAGACCTCGCAACGGTGCAATATATTCACACCCATAAAACCGGGGCGCTCTTGAAAGCGTCGGTGGTTGCCGGAGCTCTGTTGGGCGGGGCGACTGCGGCACAGCTTGCAGCTATCACCCGCTACGGTGAGGCCGCAGGGTTGGCCTTTCAGATAGCTGATGATATTCTTGATATTGAAGGAACAACAGAGCAGATCGGCAAGGATGCGGGGAGTGATGTGGCGCGGGGCAAGGCGACCTATCCGTTGGTACTAGGTCTGTCAGCTGCCAGGGTGGAAGCGGTGGCAATGATGGATGAAGCTCTGCGCGCACTTGAACCTTTCGGTGCTGAAGCAGAATGCCTGCGTGAGATTGCCCGCTTCATCGTGCAACGGAAAAGCTGACAATGCTGAGAGATCGTATGGCTCTTCTCGAAAAAATTAATTCTCCTGATGACGTAAAGCGTCTTCCGGAAATACTGCTTCCTGATTTGGCCGCAGAACTGCGTCGAACTATTATTCATACCTGTGCTACCAATGGGGGACATCTTGCGCCTTCACTGGGGGTCGTGGAGTTAACCATAGCCTTGCATCGGGTGTTTACCACACCCTATGATAAAATTATCTGGGATGTGGGGCATCAGGCATACGCCCATAAGCTGTTGACAGGTCGGCGGGAGGCTTTTAATACACTCCGCAGGCTTGATGGTGTCAGCGGATTTCCCAAACGTCATGAATCGGAACATGATCAGTTCGATGTGGGACATTCCTCAACCTCGATTTCTGCTGCAACCGGCCTGGCGGTTGCCCGTGACCTGGATGGTCGGGACGGCAAGGTGCTGGCGGTTATCGGTGACGGTTCCATGACCGGTGGTCTGGCCTATGAGGCAATCAACCATGCCGGACATCTTAATCGCGATATGATTGTTATTTTGAATGATAATGAAATGTCCATAGCTGAGAACGTTGGTGCGCTTTCCACCTTCCTCTCCCGTACGGCATCCAGTGAATTTGTTCATCGCTTTAAGAAGAATACCGAATCGTTTCTGAACCGTCTGGAAATAGGTAAGGGTGTGTTGCATGTGGCCCGTAAAATGGAAGAGTCCTTTAAGGGGATGTTTACCCCCGGTATGCTCTTTGAGGCCTTCGGGTTCGAATATATCGGTCCGGTTGATGGTCATGATCTTTCCGCATTGGTAGAAACACTGGAAAATGTCAGTAAATTTGACAGTGCGGTGTTGGTTCATGTGCTTACTAAAAAAGGTAAAGGGTACGGTCCTGCCGAGGCTAATCCCTCTCTTTTTCATGGGGTCGGTCCCTTTGAGATGGCGAGTGGCAAGGTTCTTAAGGGAAAAGGGGGAGGGGCATCGTATACCTCGGTTTTCGGTGCGGCACTCTGTCGCCTGGCGGCCGAAGATGAACGGGTCGCAGCCATAACCGCTGCCATGCCTGACGGAACCGGACTGACAGGCTTTGCTGCCGAATTCCCGGAGCGTTTTTTTGATGTTGGTATTGCCGAGCAGCATGGGGTAACCTTTGCCGCCGGACTAGCGGCAGGGGGATACCATCCCGTATGCGCCATTTATTCAAGTTTTCTCCAGCGTGCTTATGATCAGGTCTGTCACGACGTCTGCCTACAGAACCTGCCGGTCACTTTTGCCATTGACCGGTGTGGCGTGGTAGGCAGCGATGGGCCAACCCACCACGGTACCTTTGATATCTCATATCTGCGCCATCTTCCCAATATGACTCTGATGGTTCCGAAAGATGAGAACGAACTCCAGCATATGCTGGCAACCGCACTTTCATTGGGTACTCCCGCTGCAATTCGTTATCCACGGGGCAACGGTTATGGTGTGGCACTGGACCAGGCATTACACCGCCTCCCCATTGGCAGGGCCGAACCGCTTCGTGAGGGGATTCACGGGGCTATTATTGCCCTTGGAACGATGGTATCTCCGGCATGTGAGGCAGCAGAGATTCTTGCTGGCGAGGGAATTGAGCTTGCTGTCGTCAATGGCCGTTTCGTTAAACCTCTTGATGAACAGATGATTCTTGGCTGGGCACGTCAGACGGGCTTGCTGATAACTGTGGAGGAAAATGCCCGACAGGGAGGCTTTGGTTCTGCCATTCTGGAGCTTCTTGAAGAGCATAATCTTCACGGTATCAGTGTGTTACGCCTCGGTTATCCGGATACTTACCTCCCCCAGGGTGAGCAACATGAACTGCGTGCCATGGTGGGACTTGACACTGCAGGAATAGCAACTTCGATAAGATCATATTTTACTGTTGACAAAAGTTTAGAGTTGGTGCTATAAATCTATTCTTGCGGTGAGTAGCGCAGCCTGGTAGCGCACCTGCCTTGGGAGCAGGGGGTCGCTGGTTCGATTCCAGTCTCACCGACCAGCAAATTCAAGCATCTACAGTTCATTCTGTAGGTGCTTTTTTTGTTTTTCCCCATTACAAGTAAAATGGCTCCGAAGTGTCTGTCTGACGAGAAATCTCCAGTAAATTCCTTTGGTAGTCATTATGACTACGTGAGTGGCTAAAATAACCACATGGCATTTGAAATGCCATTTTGTAAGTGCAAGTGATGCCTGTAGTATTTTATGTGTAATAAAATACCGGTTGACCTCTGTGGTGATCATATTCAAATTGGAACAGGGAGGAGTGTAGTTTTCTGCGGTATTATACTGCTGTCAGAGAATATTTTATGGCGAATTTGGTGTGTCAATTACGAACAATGGGTGATACTACAAGAAATGAGAGCTCAATTCAGGATATGTGGGACAACACTTACGGCATTGATTACGTCGTGGTCATTTCTCATTGCCGGTAGTGCCGGACTGTGTGCCTACCTATTGTGCAAAGTTGAACATGTACATTCGTTATCTTCAATGGTTTTTTCCTGTGATAAGGATCAGATCTGTCAGCGTTTGTGTACCTTTTTTCTGGTACTTGGCGGGATATGGTTGGTGGGAATTGCTGGTTTCATTTTCATGTGCCGCAGTATGCGTGTTCAGACGTTCCGGAGTGAGCAGTCTGAACAGGAACTTACCCGACGTTTTGAAGAACAGAAATTTGTTTTAGAAAATCTGGAACAGACTCAAAATCTCCTTACGGTTATCTCTCAGCAGGTGCCGGGCATGATTTACCAATGCTGTCTCTTTCCCGATGGTCTTTTTTCGTTTCCCTATGCAAGTTCGGCAATTACTGAACTGTATGGTTTGACGCCGGCACAGGTATTGACTGATGCCTCACCCCTCTTCGCTGTCATTTATCCCGATGATATACAAGGTTTACAGGACTCACTGCGGCTTTCTGCTGAAGTGCTTGAAACGTGGGAGTATGAATACCGGGTGCTTTTACCCGGTCTGGATATTCGATGGCATTATGGCATCGCGGTGCCTTCGAGGCAGAACGATGGCACGGTTCTGTGGCATGGCTGTATTAGTGATGTTACCAATAAGAAAAATGTCGATATTACCCATCTTAAATACAATGAAAATAAGATGCACAAACTGTCGTGTGCCATTGAACAGAGTCCCACTTCTATTCTGATTACTGATTCCAAGGGTCAAATAGAGTTTGTGAATAGAAGTTTTACCAAAAATACCGGATACACCTTTGACGAGGCGATAGGCCAGATGCCGTATCAATTGTCTTCGGACAGTACTACGTCGAAGTTGTATGCCGATATCTGGACAACCATTTTGTCCGGTCACTCCTGGAACGGTGAGCTTCAGGATAAGCGGAAGGATGGCAGTATTCTGTGGGAACACGTCATTGTCTCTCCTCTCTATGATGATTCCGGTGCCATTTCAAATTTCGTTGCGGTGAAAGAGGATATTACGGAGAAAAAAGAGCTGATAGCCCAGCTTGTTCATTCACAAAAAGTTGAGACCATCGGTCAGTTGGCAGGTGGTCTCGCCCATGATTTGAATAATAAGCTGAGCATTATCAATGCCTATGGAATTCTTCTTAAAATGGCAAGTGGCATGAGTGCGGAGCATATTCAATACGTTAATGAAATTATGGCTGCATCTAACAGGGCGGGTGCCATTACCCACAGTATGCTTGCCTATGGCCGTAAACAGATAATGAGAATTAAGACTGAGAATCTTAATGTCCTGCTCAGCAAGGTGGGACAGTTTATTAAACACCTGATACGGGAAGATATTGAACTAACAATTGAATTATCCGATGAACCGCTCATGACATATATTGACGCCGGCCAAATTGAGCAGGTCATGATTAATCTGGCAACGAATGCGCGGGATGCGATGCCAAGGGGGGGCACACTGCACATCTCGGCCCGGGCTGGCTTGATGCCCCGTAATCGTGGCTCCGAGTCTGAATCGACCGATAAGGTGCGTTGCGCCATTATAACGGTGAGCGATACCGGCCATGGTATGAATGAAGAAACCCAGCGGTGTATCTTTGATCCGTTCTTTACCACCAAGGATGTGGGGAAAGGTACGGGTCTTGGTCTTTCGATGGTTTTCGGCATTATCATGCAGCACGATGGTATTATAGATGTGCAGAGCAGCGTCGGGGTGGGGACGGTTTTCAGCCTGCAGTTTCCCTTGGCGGAATCCATGCCGGATCAGTGGTCTGACGGTGAGATTAACCGGTACACATCACCGGAGTCCATTACATCCAATCATCTGGCGACTATTCTTCTCGTTGAAGATGATGTGAATTTTTGTAACGTAATGAGTAAAATTCTCATTCAAAGTGGCTACAACGTCATAACAGCCATGGATGGTTGTCAAGCGGTGGACATATTTACGACTAAAAAAGATGAAATTGATCTGGTTATTTCGGATGTGATTATGCCGAACAAAAGTGGTAAAGCAACCTATGAAGAAATCAGGGCTCTCTCTCAGAAGGTGCCCTTCATCTTTATCAGCGGTCATGCTCAGGATGTTATTGGTAACCTGGGCGGTTCAGATGATATCGAATTGATTGAGAAACCGCTCAATCCATTGGAACTTATAAGCAAGATTAAGAAACTTACCAGTTAAGTTTATTTGTGAATAATGATATGGCACATTTTGCCCAACTACGACATGGAGGTGTAGTATGTCCAAGCGGTTACCGTTGAATTTATTGTATGTTGAAGATGATTCGGGGTTGCGTACGGCGGTATCACTTTATCTGGCCATGCAGTATGAAAACGTTGCCACTGCGGTAGATGGCGTTGATGCGTTACGAATGGTTGAGGAAAATCTCCCCGATATTGTTCTTACTGATATTCAGATGTCAAACATGGACGGTATCGAATTTACGACACAGCTTAAGTCAAAATATCCCACCATACCGGTAATTATTACCACGGCATTTACGGAAGTGGAATACCTGCTTAAGTCCATTGACCTGGGTGTCTGCGGGTTTGTGAGTAAACCACTTGATTATGAACAGCTGGCCGCCACTATTCAACGAGTCGCGACACCACTTCTTCAAGACTTGCAGATACACAGGCTCCAAGCCAAGCTTGGCAACACTCTTTCAAACGAGCTTGGTTGGAGTCTCCCGATGCAGGCGATTGGTGATGAGGCTAGTTATGCCTCGGAACATGGGTATTGTCTGACCATTGAGGGGGAATCCGGGGTCGGTAAAACCCGTCTGGCACACATAATTCATTCATTGGGGAGAAACCCCCGTTCTCCCTGTATAACCATACATTGCGGTGGCTGTAGCGATGAACATCTGGAAGTGGAACTCTTTGGCCGGGGAAAACAGGTGGGTAAGCTGGTCTCCATCGGCCCGGGAACGGTGATTCTTA
The DNA here is from genome assembly GCA_903876875.1 of uncultured Geobacteraceae bacterium. Taxonomy (GTDB): domain Bacteria; phylum Desulfobacterota; class Desulfuromonadia; order Geobacterales; family Pseudopelobacteraceae; genus JACRCG01. Next base: position 36,653 of record CAIRBT010000044.1, on the reverse strand, counting down.
TCGAACCTAATACCATGTCGTTGGCCATGCAGAATAAGGTAGCCCGGGCTATCCAGAATAAAGAAATATTACCCGTTGGCGGTCTTGAGCCGTTACAAATCAAAAGTCGAGTTGTGGCTACCCTCCTCAAAAGCGCTCAGGCAGAATATGCTGAGGGAAAACTTACAGAATCCCTCTTTTACCAGCTTACGGAACAGGTAATCAAATTGCCACCGTTACGTACGATAGTGGAGGAGATCCCTCGCTTGGCAGCACTTTTCCTCAAAGAAGCGGAGGAAGACCTGCATCGTTCCGGCCTGTCACTCTCAAATGATGCCGTTGATATATTGTTGGCATACCCCTGGCCCGGTAATATTACCCAGATGAAAAATATCATTCGACGCGCTGCAATCTATGGTTCAAAGCAAATTAACGGTGAACAGATTATGCAACTACTGCCGAAAGATGTCCCTATGGCATCGTCCCGTTCAATCATGCCCCCAACGCTGAAATTTGACGAGTTGGAACTCTGGGCCATTGAAGAGGCACTCCAACGATCGGGGGGCAAAAAGATGTATGCGGCTGAATTACTGGGAATAGATTATAAAAGATTCAAGAGAAAAGTGAGTAAATATCACGGTGTGGTACAGGATGAGTAGGGAAACAACGTATTGTAGGGGCACGGTGACCTGTGCCCCTACAGGGGAGATTTAATAACCCACTTATGGTATCACCGTATAGGTGCCGCTACCTGCCGTATCAGCTTCAACGGTCTGGATGCTGTTGGTGTACGTTACTCTGGCTTTGGTGTTGTCGCTGCCGGTAAGCAGCAATTTGCCGGAGAGTGGTGCGGCATCGGCGGCTGCTACTGAGAGCGGGGTAATGGTGCTCATTGAAACATAGCCCTCGGTTGGCTCATAATAGGTGCCTTTTATGGTCAATGTATTCCCCGTATGTGTCATCTGGTAATCTTTAAACCAATGGGTGCTCCCGGTACTATTGTTGGTAAGTACAACCGATGCTATTGATACATCATTCAAATTTGCGTTTGAAAACGAGATAGTACCGGACACGGTGTACGATTTACCCCCGGCAATAGTTGCATTCAGGCTGTTCATACGCATATTCAAAGTGGTGAATCTGGATGTTGTTGGTTCGAGGTGCCCACTGTAATCTGTTGTTCCGGTTATTGCAGCCGAGGTATTGGTATTTTGATATTGGTCGAAGGTCAATGTACCGGCGAAGTTACCGGTTTTTAGGTCAAGATCTGCCTTGTAGCTGAGAGAACCACGTGAGCCTGAAATATTTTGTTGAATAGCCGAGGCGACGATCTTATTCGAAGCTGAAGAGCGTAACAGTGATGACATCACGCTCCCTTGTAATGTGCTGCTAAAACTTTGCAGAAGACATGGTGAGCTACTGACATCGGTGGTTGCTTTGCCAACCCTGGTGGCGGATGCCACAATTCGATCCGTGCTGTAAGCGTTTTCTGACAAGGTTTTCGCATTGGCGGAGGTGATGCGTGCAGGGGTCGTCAAGCCGACATATTGATTTGTGGTGCTTTTTTCGGGAGTATCCCCGCCATAATAGCCGCAGCCGCCTAAAAGTGTCATTCCGATACTCCACAAAAACAGTTTTCTTACCATTTGTTCCTCCCTTCTTTCGGTTGTGATTCGTTTGTGATGGATGCTTGTGCTTAGCCTGTCTTTGCTACTTGTGCTCGTATCCGGGCAGCGGCTGTCACAGCTTTGGATAAATCTTTTGCCACCGGTGCCAGTGGTGTTGCAAAAACTCCTGCCAGTAGAGCGATACCCATGTCAGACGTTCCCCAATAGGCACTGGTACTGAGTGTCCACCCACCGATGGTGGCAAGTAGCATGGCTAGGGCACCTGCCGTTACCTTGGAGGCATTCCGATAGGTCTGGTCGGCACACAGATACCCTTCGTCGAGCAACGCAGCCACCATAAGGTTGCATCTGGCGACTACTGCAGTTTCCTGTTTGTCAAGCGGTTCACCAATGCGCATTTTATCTGCTCCGGTGGTGAGTATGGTTGGATCCACTCCGGTAATGAGGGCAAGGTGTGGTGCGGTGATAGCATCAAGTCGGAGAGCTATCAGTGACCGTGCAAGTTTGATCTGATCAGTAAGGGGGGTGCCATTCAGCCAATTTGCCCGGAGTGCTGCCAATACATCAGCCAATTCCAGAGGAGATGTTGCATCTGCACCTGCGGGGTCATTCGGGAAAAGATTCGTTACCACCCGTCTGATATGCCAGAAGCCGCAGTTTGAGATACCACCCCGTACAGTTTTACTGCTGTCAACCAGTGCAACGGCTGCTGTGCCAATGCCGGCAACAGCGGTGATATAGTCAGCAAGAGAAATTGCCATACCGCTTGTCTCCTTGATTTACGGTAGAATATGCAACATGAATGTCTGTAAAATAGCGTAAAATCCCTTCGTATTACGTTGGTTGAGCTATCTATTGGCTAATAGGTAGCAGCAATCATGCCACTGCAGGTCGTTGAAAAAACTCAGTGATTACAGCGTGATAAAAATCTAAAAAAATAAAACCCCTGCGACAAAAGTTGACAGGAGTATGCTCAGAAATAAATAAAGTACGGCATTACGGTAGGTTAAGATGTGTTGCCCCATGGAGGTGAAGCTCAAATTGTCGCAGGGGTTTTATGGGGGGTGATGCAATAGATATTACGTGTATGAAAGGCAGAAATCCGGACCATGGGGAAAGGAGGTAATCGTAATATCGCACTTGTGGGCAGTGCAGTTGCTATGGTATTGATGGTACTGATTTATTCAGTTTGGGAATGTTTCTGCACCGGGGAGGCACCACAAAACATGTCAATTTCCGCCAATATGAAGATCGAGGAGAATCCTTTTGCACAGAATCTTGGCATAAAGGAGTGGCTAAACCGCCCCTTTGTTGCACCAAAACCTGAAGAATATCTGATAGATGAGCTTATACCGGCCAATGCTCTCGTTTCGCTGCAGGCCAGTTCGGTATTTGGTAAAACCACTCTTGCCACCCAACTTGCCATGTCAGTGGCGTTTAATGTGCCATTTCTCGATCATTTCCCCTGTCTTCAACCGGGAAAGGTTCTCTATATCAATGCCCGTGATACCGACGAGGACAGCCATCGTCGCTTTAAACGGCTTGGCAGGGAGTGGCCCGATGCCACTGCCTTGTCCTTTCGTATGGATGAAAATATTGATAATTTCACCCACATATCTCTGTTTGATGAATGTTTTGGTGTCTCGCCGTTGCTGATTGATGTGTCCGGCAGTATGACCAAAACCTATGCGTATCTCCATAAATTTGTCGAATATTTCAAATGCAAATTGGTGGTACTCGATCCGGTGGAGGATTTCTTTCCGGAAAATCTGAAAAACATTTCCGAACTCTATCTGAAACTGCGGCAGATTAAATCCACTGTTCTGCTGGTTGCCGACCACAGTCGGAACGAGGCATTCCACAAAGTTGAGGTGGGGTTGGCAATATCGGAAAACGGCTTGCGGGTACATAGTGATTATCTGGGGTGCCGTGATATCGGTATGACCATGGGTGCCGGTATCTGGTTTCCCACAACGTAGGTGATGGAAAGTTAATTTATTCGGGGTGACCTTTTATGCTACAGAAAAACAGGCTTATGGTGCTGGCCGTTTTAGCGGTTGTTGTGTTACCATTTTTATCGTCGTTTGTGACCTTCTCCACGGACTGGTTGTTTTTTTCAGAAAACGGCTACTCCCAGGTTTTTACGACGGTGTTTTACGCGAAGGCAGCGGCCGGTTTACTTTTCGGTATGGTGGCATTTCTGTTTCTTATCGGTAACATCGTGTATGCTGACCGGAGCGAATTTCCCCGCAGCGGCCTCTTCATACAGGGGGTCGCCATGCGGATGCGGCGTGATGAAGCCATGCGCTTTATCAGACCGCTCGGCACACTTATCTGTTTTGTCATGGCATTGCTTGCTGCTAACTGGGGTGCCTTCCAGTGGGATGGTTTGTTAACCTTCATGAACCGGATCACCGTCGGAACCGTAGATCCAGTTATTGGAGCCGATCTTGGTTTCTATCTGTTTAGCCTTCCTTTTTGGGAAATGGTCAGGGGGTATGCTGCTTTTCTGGTGCCGGTGTCACTGGTGATGACCGGTGGTGTCTATTTCGTTCGGGGGGGGATCGTTTCCACCGGTTTAGGGGTAACCGTTGATCAAATGGTGCGCCGGCATCTGGCTCTGCTCATCGGTCTCTTTGTCTGCGTTATTGCTGCCGGTTTCTATCTTGACGGTTTTAACCTGCTGTTTGCCTCCCGGGGGAGTTTTTACGGTGCTGGGTATGTAGATGTCAACTCACGCTTGATGACCCTGCGGACGTTGACGGTGGTGACGCCGATTGGTGGCGTGGTCATGGTGGTGGCACTCTGGAAGGGAGCCTGGCGCAGGGCAGTGATACCTCCGCTCTTCATCTTCGCTGTCTACGGCATTGGTATCCACCTCTACCCGGGGCTGTTGCAAAAATTTAAAGTTTCACCCAATGAACTGGCACTTGAGACCCCTTACATTGAACATAATCTCAAGTTTACCCGTTTCGGTTATGATCTTGAAAAAATTGAAACGGTGCCGTTTGACGTGGATTCCAAGCTGACTGCAACTGATATTGCTGCCAATGCTGCCACCATCAAGAACATCCGTTTGTGGGATCATGCACCGCTTCTGAAAACATACAGTCAGTTACAGCAAATCCGCACCTACTACAAGTTTTTCGATGTGGATAACGACCGTTATCTGGTAAATGGTCAGTACACCCAGGTGATGTTATCACCTCGGGAGCTTTCCTATGCCGATCTTCCGAGCAAAAACTGGATAAATGAACGGCTTATTTTTACTCATGGCAACGGCATCACCTTTGGTCCGGTCAGTCGGATCAGCAAGGAAGGGCTCCCGGAGTTTTTCGTCAAAGATATTCCTCCGGTCAGCCAGGCCGATATCAAGGTGACCCGCCCAGAAATCTATTTTGGTGAACTTTCCAACGACTATGTTGTCGTGAAAACCCGGGTTCCCGAATTCAGCTATCCGACCGCCACCGGCAACATTAACACCACCTATGCCGGAAAAGGAGGGGTACCCATTGATTCACTGTTCACAAAACTGCTCTTTGCCGCCCGTTTTAAAACTGAGAAGATTATCCTTTCGTCGGATATTACCCCGGAAAGCCGGATCATTTTCAATCGAAACATTAATGAACGGGTGAGAGCCATTGCCCCCTTTCTCCGGTATGACGGCGATCCCTATATGGTCGTGCGAAAAAACGGGGGGCTTGCCTGGATTATTGATGCCTATACCTACTCGGACCGTCTTCCCTATTCCAAACCGCTTCAGGGGGGGGATAAACTACATGAGGAACTCGGTCAAGGCGGTGGTTGATGCCTATGACGGTACGGTCAGTTTTTATATCAGCGATCCCCTGGATCTGCTGGTGCGGGTCTACGACCGGATGTTTCCGGGGTTGTTTAAGCCGATTGCCGCCATGCCCGATGATCTGCGTGCCCATGTGCGTTATCCCCATCAGTTTTTGCAACTGCAGGCGTCCCTGTTTGCCGCCTATCATATGACCGACCCCAAGGTGTTTTATAATAAGGAGAATCTCTGGCAGATACCGGCTCTTGGTGACAAGCCGATGGAGCCCTATTACACCATTATGAAGCTGCCTGGTGAAAAGCAGGAAGAGTATGCGCTGCTGCTTCCATTCACCCCCTCAAAGCGGGATAACCTCGCTGCCTGGTTGGCGGCTCGCTGTGATGGTTCCAATTACGGGAAAATTAGAGCCTATACCTTTCCCCGGGATCGGCTGATTTACGGTCCGAAACAGATCGATGCCCGTATTAACCAGGATTCTTTCATATCACAACAATTAACCCTCTGGAATCAGCGTGGTTCGGAAGTTATTCGGGGGAGTATGCTGGTGATACCGATTGAAAAATCTCTTCTGTACGTACAGCCGCTTTTTCTGGCTGCCGACAAGTCAGCCCTGCCGGAGCTCAAGCGAGTCATTGTGGCTTTTAATGATGAAGTCGTTATGGAAGAAAATTTGGAGCTGGCATTGCAACGGTTATTCGGTGAAAAAAAACCGCTGATTCCTGCCGTGACTCCGGTCACCGTGAGTGGGGATACATTCCCTGGTTCTCTGGCACGGGAGGCGATGAAAATCTACGAAAAGGCGACCACCCTGCAACGGCAGGGGGAGTGGGGTGCCTATGGTGACGAGTTGCGTAAACTCGAACAGATACTGAAACGGATGGCTCAGGAACGATGACCAAAGAACTGTTGCGTGATAACATACTGGCGGCTCTTACTGCAGATCTGGCGGTGTTCTCCCAGGCCGCACTTGCGGCACACGGGGCGGCCACCCATGAGGAGTGCCAACCTGATAACAAATATGATACGACGGCTCTGGAGTCTTCCTACATAGCCCAGGGGCAGGCCAATCGTGCCCAGGAAATCAGGGTTGCCCTGGAAAGCTATCGTTCTCTCGTGCTCAAAGCTTTCGATGAGGATACGCCAATCAGGTTGACTGCCCTGGTCACCCTTGAGGGCACTGACGGCTCTCTGCGCCGGGTGTTTCTCGGGCCCCAGGGTGGGGGGATGAAGTTTGCCGACGGGGAGGGGGAAATTGTGGTTATTACCCCCGGTTCACCCCTGGGTAAACGACTCTTGGGTCTCCGCATCGGTGATGATGTCCCTGCTGTTGATTCTGTCGGGGCACCCACTTTCACCATTTTGGCGGTTCTTTGAGATGAATTTTACTTTATTAACACATTTTAAAGAATTTGAGAAACGTTCCAATACGGGACGTCTGGTGATTGATGTACTTGGTGCGGCCGCCGAACAGATTTGCTGGAACCGTATGGAGCCGCCGGCACAGTTGCTGGAAGAAATTGCTGCCGGTGGTGTCGCTCTGGTTTATCCCGGTGTCGCCAGCGAAAACAGTCCCGTTCGGGATGATATCACCCGATTAGTCATCATTGATGGCACCTGGCACGAAGCGCGCAAAATACACCAGCGTAGTCCCTACCTTCTTACTATCCCGCGAATCGGCCTCACTACGGGGGTAAAGTCACGCTACAACCTTAGAAAAAACCAGAAAGAAGAGGGACTGTGCACCGCAGAGTGTGTCATAGAGGTGTTGCGTCTGTTTGGGAACCATGAAGAAGCGGAGTTGCTTACGGAGAGGTTTCTGGCTTTTATACGACCCGAAGGGGTCATGCGGGGTTCTGTGCCGGGGAGTAGAAGGGGCACGGATATTCCGTGCCCACAGCTACTTATGCCTTGAAGCGGTTTTCCGTGCCGGCGAGGAGCCGTTTGATGTTCTCAAGATGGCGGATAATGACGATAAGGGCGATTGCCACCGTTACCATGACCACACTGCTGTTACCCCCCAGAAAATAGACCGCAACCGGCATTACCGTCGCCGCACTGATTGAGCCCAGGGATACGTACCGCCAGATGAACATGAGCAGGGCGAACAGCACGAGGGCAACGGCTACGGCGAGTGGTGCCACTGCCAGAAAAACCCCCAGGGCCGTTGCCACCCCCTTGCCCCCTTTGAATTTGAGAAATATTGAAAAGACATGTCCGCAAAAAGCCGCCAAGCCGACCCAGGGGGCGTACTCTGCTGGGAACGTGCCATGGGCAACAACGAGCACCGGAAGCAGCCCTTTGAGGCAGTCACCCACCAGTGTCAGAGCTCCGACCTTCCGTCCCACCGTACGGTAGAGGTTGGTGGCACCAATGTTGCCACTCCCCTTGGTGCGGACATCAATACCGCAGGCTTTCCCGAGGAGCAGTCCGGTAGGTATGGATCCGATCAGATAGGCAGCGGCCAGGAGCAGTGTAAGTACCATCATTTACGTTCGCCCCCCATCTCCTCCCTGGTTCGGGAAAGAAAAACAGAGTCAGGAAGTTCTTTGCCAAAGCGCACCAGCAGTTCGTTCCCCTTTTCTTTCTGCTTGTCCTCCAGATATGCTTTCCACAGATAATAGTAAAGTTCCTCACGCCGTTTCAGTTCAGGAAATGATTTCAGTGCCTGTTCAAAACGAGCGATTGCGGCCTTATAAGCATCGGTCTTCAGATAATATCTCCCAACATAGAGTTCATACTGTAGCTGTTTGTCACGGCACTCCAGACGTTTGTCCGTGACTTCATCACGCTGCTTTCCGGTTGGGTACTGCCTTAGATAGGAGTCAAAGGTTGCCAAGGCATTTTTTACCGGGGTCTGATCGGTATCAATACTATGGATCTGATTGAAATAGCTGATTCCTTGACGATACAGTGCATAGTCAGCCTGGGGGTGTTTGGGATGCAGTTTACGGAAGTCCTCATAGCTGGCGGCAGCCTCAATGTAATCTTTATTGAGGAAATAGGCGTCGGCTATTTTAAGTTCGGCTTTTGTTGAAAGTTCCACCGACTCGTAGGTGTCTTTCACTTTTTTGTAGTGGGTAATGGCCTCTTCATAGCTTTTGTCCTGAAAAAGTACTTCGGCTTCATTGTACAGTACGTCGGCCGGTTTCACCACCGGTGCTGACGCGCAGCCTCCAATCAATGTAGTCAGAACAGAGACTACGATCACCCCTGATAATCCGTTCATAGCACTCCCTTTTAGCACAGGATACCTGCGCCCCGCTCGTCAGCCAGCAACCGAGCCAGAATATCATGATTGAGCCATACGGTAGATGCCGGTGGGTTCCAGGCACTGTGCAGCATGATGCGCCCGGTTGTCAGGAACACGATGCGTGACAGTTCGGCGCAGATCAGTTGTTTCTGATCCTGGTGCATCTCCATCAATTCAGCGGAGCTTGCCAGCATCAATTCAGCCTGTTCCCGGCTGTTGTGCTGGGGCCAGGTGTCAAAGTCAACTATCTGGGCAAGCAGAGGTGAAGAGAGGTAACAATTGGTGCGATCCAACAGGGTCGCCACACTTACCCCCTCTTTCAACATGGACTGACAGCAGGCTTCCAGGGGAGCCGCGCATTCTTCCCCCGCTTCACGGCGGATTGCACTTAAAAGCGGATAGAGGGATATTTCTACGCCAAGGAACAGTGCACTGGAATTTGTCTGTATTTCAGGGCAGTTGTATACGGTGGCCGGAATGCCCCGTGCAGTGGCATCGGCGGCGATATCTTCAAGACGCATTTTGGCAAAACCCTGCACGTAGGAAGTATAGGATTGCCATTGATAGCTGCCATTTATCAGAACTTCCGTGCCATGGTACCCATAGGCCGAATAACAGACACGGCCACCGGCTGCAGTGGCGCGTTCCCGCAGGGTGGTGGTCTCTTCAATCAGGTAACGGAACGTATCGCCGGTAACTTCATTAAAACTGCTGTTGCACAACTGTCCCAGGGGGCTGTTCCAGAATAGCTCCGATGCCAGATATTTATCGCCGGTTCCTTTAAATATTCGATTAAGGAGTGGCATAAATACCCGCGCCCGGGGTATACCGCCCGCCATGGCATGGGCTACGAGCACCCGTGCCCCCGCCGGTATCAGTTCAAGTAATGTTTTTTCAAGTTCTGCCAGATGGGAGCGGAGCCGTGCGGTGCCTGCTGCACGGGCTTTTTCCACACTTCCCTCAATGAAACTGATGGTGGCATAGTCGTCGGGGCGGGCTTTTTTGAGTTGCTCGGCAAGGGAGGGAACACCATCGACACTTTCCATGTCGAAGCCGGCCTCAAGGGGGATATTGATAACCCTGCCTCCCAGGAGCAGTTCTGCCTGTGCCAACTCTTCATCGGTCAAAGGGCGGAGTGAACCATTTGTATCCCGACGGCCTACGGTGGTACCGATAATGGTCATGCCGACTCGCCGTGCCTCATCAACCAGGCCGTTTGCGTAGCCGCGACCGAAAAGTTCCCCTACCAATACCAGTACATCACCTGTTTTATACGCGGATGGTTCGGGCAGCTGTCGCAGTGGTCTGTATTCCGTCATGCAATCCCCCATGGTTCAATTTATATAAGCCTCATCTATACCATAAATTCACCATTTATGTGAATATAAAAAGCTAAAGTGACACCGGAGGGGAACTGTGCTACTATTAATCAAATTTCGGGGGATGTAACGAACTATGAATAATGACCTGATTCTGTTGGGGCATGGCAGCGGTGGCAGGCTTTCCCATCAATTGCTTGATGAACTGATTATTCCGCTTCTGAGTGGCACAACTGCCGGTGGTCAGAACGATGCGGCACTGCTTGACGGCATCACTGGTCGCTTGGCTTTTACTACTGACACCTTTGTGGTGGATCCTATTTTTTTTCCGGGGGGCACCATCGGCAGTTTGGCGGTGCATGGTACGGTCAATGATCTTGCCATGATGGGAGCCAAACCGCTCTGGTTGAGCGTGGGTCTCATTATTGAGGAAGGATTCAGTAAGGAGAGTCTGAAGATAATTCTGGAAGATATGCGGAAGGCGGCCGATGGGGCAGGGGTACGAATTGTTACCGGAGATACCAAGGTGGTTCCCCGGGGCAAGGGTGACAAATTGTTTATTGCCACGTCCGGGATAGGGGCTGTTGACCATGGCCTGACCGTTAACGGTGCCAATGCCCGGTTGGGAGATGTCATTATTATCAATGGTACTATCGGTGACCATGGTATTGCGGTGATGGCCGGACGTGAAGGCCTAGAGATTACTGCAGAGATAACCAGTGACTCTGCGGCACTGAGTGGCCTGACCGCCGAACTTGTGGCGACCCTTGGTGCAGAGCTGCATGTGCTTCGCGATCCGACCAGGGGAGGGGTGGCGACAACCATCAAGGAGATAGCAATGCAGTCAGCGGTTACCATTCGACTTTCTGAAGAAGCCTTACCGGTCAAAGATGCCGTACGTGGGGTCTGTGGTATTTTGGGGCTCGATCCGCTCTTTGTTGCCAATGAGGGAAAGCTCTTGGCGTTTGTGTCGCCGGAAGCGGCTGAACTGGCAGTGACAACAATGAGAAACCATCCGCTCGGCAGGGAGGCGGCCATCATCGGTACGGTGCAAGCCGGTCCGGCGGGGCGGGTTGATATGGAAACGGTGATCGGCGGTATTCGTGGGGTTGAGATGCTGTCCGGCGAACAGTTGCCGAGGATCTGCTGAAATGGCCAAGGAGAAGACACCGGTTACTACTGCTGTGCGCCAGTTACGGGCAGAAAAAGTTCACTTCACCGATCACCCCTATACCTATGAGGATAAGGGGGGGACGGCTGTTTCCTCCCGGGAGCTTGGTGTTGAGGAGTATGCTGTTATTAAAACATTGGTGATGGTTGATGATAACCGCATGCCGCTTCTGGTGCTGATGCATGGTGATATGCAGGTCTCAACCAAGGAGTTAGCTCGTATCAGGGGGGTGAAGCAGATTACCCCCTGTACTCCCGATTCCGCACAGAAATTGACCGGTTATCTGGTTGGTGGCACCTCTCCCTTCGGCACGAGACAGGCAATGCCGGTGTACATGGAGGGGAGTATCATTGAACTGGAAAAAATATATATCAACGGGGGCAAACGGGGCTACCTTGTGGGGATGGCACCAACTGAACTGGTGCGGGTGCTGAAACCTACGCTTGTAACGGTTGGAATCCGATGAACAAAAAAGGGGAACAGCGTGATTAGAAAAGCTCAAATTACCGATGTAAAAGAAATTCAGAAACTGCTGATGACCTATGCCAGTAGGGGTGACATGCTCTCCCGCTCACTTTCTGAAATCTATGAATCGTTGCGTGATTTTTATGTTGTAGAGCATGATGGGGTTCTCATGGGGGCCGCAGCACTCCATATCGTCTGGGAAGACCTTGCAGAGGTTCGTTCGGTGGCGGTTATTGAACATTCGGGGCGCAAGGGGATCGGCAGCCGACTGGTGCAGGCTTGCATTACGGAGTCCCGTGGACTTGGGCTCCGGCGGATTTTCTGTCTTACCTATAAACCGGATTTCTTTGCCAAGCACGGTTTCCGATTGGTTGATAAGGCCGAACTCCCCCATAAGGTGTGGGGGGACTGCATCAAATGCCCCAAATTTCCAGACTGTGATGAAAACGCCATGATTCTGGATCTCTGATGGGGTACGACGGTGGAGGTGAGCTCTTCCCCTCAATTATTGAGCTGATAAATGTTAGGGGAGACCGCAGGTTTTATTCGAGTTCATGGCACGGGCTCTCTGGCAGAGGGTCTCCAGGGTCATGGAACTGAACAGGTTGTCGAGCATTATACTCGCTTCAGCCCACACAGTCTGGGTAACACAGCATCCCTCAAACTGACACTCTGATTTCCCCCGACGCTTTTTCGGTGTTTCTCCGACACAATCAACCAACAGTACATCTAGTTCCGTTGCCTTGAGGATATCAAGTACAGAGATTTCTGCCGCTTTGCGTGACAGTACGTACCCCCCCTGGGGACCCCGCTTGCTTTTCAATAGTCCCGCCCGTTTCAGATTCTGAAATATCTGCTCCAGATAACGGGGCGAAATCTGCTGTCGTCGGGAAATATCCTGAATCTGTGCCGGTTCATCCCTACTATTAAAGGCGATGTCGAACATGGCACGCAGACCGTACCTGCTTTTTGTTGATAAGCGCATCTCTCACTCCACATATAGTAATCTTTGGAAAGCAATACGAAACCAAACGGTTATTGTCAAGTAAATAGTGTCAGCTACCCATCACGTGCCGTTCGGGCAACGGTTATGGCCATAATATGTATGGCACCAGTTTTTTTGAGCACTCTGGCACATTCATTGAGCGTTGAGCCGGTTGTCATAACGTCATCGAGAAGCAGAATTCTCTTGCCGGTGACAGCCTCGGGCTTTTTAACGGCAAAAGCCTCATGAACATTGGTGTGGCGTTCTGCTGCGGGGAGCGTGATTTGCGATTCCGTGACTCTGGTACGAACCAGCACATCCGGGATAAGGGGGAGTGAGAGGTGACGTGACAGCACAGTACCAATAAGTACCGCCTGATTAAAACCTCTCTGGCGGAGCCGGGAGGGGTGGAGCGGTACCGGGACTATCAGATCGGGCGTTTGATGAGCCAGAAAAGTGGGGAGCCATTCCAGGGTAAGCAGTGCCAAAGGGGCGCGGAGATGGGTACGTCGATTGTATTTGAACGAGTGGATCAACTCACGAATCGCTCCCTCATAGCGGAAGTGGGAATGGGCAATGTCAAAATGGGGGGGATGAACCACACAGTGGCCGCAACGGTGGTCGCTCCCCGTACCGATGAAAGGGATGCCGCAGATCGGGCAGAGCGGCGATGACACTGGTGGTAACTGCTCCCGGCACCGGGGACAGATGTGCAGGGGTCCGGCGTTCGGGATGAATGAATGGCAAATATGACAGATGGGGGGGAGCAGCAGGTCGAGCAACGTCCGAAGAAATTGCTCGACGGCTGCCATGGTGTCTACTTCACCAACTTAATGGATTTGATAATAACGGGTGACTCGGGGACATCGGGGAAGCCACGGGTAACGGTCTTCGTGGCGGCAATTTTATCCACTACGTCCATGCCGGTAAGCACCTTGCCAAACACGGCGTAGCCAAAGCCCTGGTTGCTCTCGTCACGATGGTTGAGGAAGTCGTTGTTGACAACATTGATAAAAAACTGGGCTGAAGCGGAGTTAACAATGGCGGTTCGAGCCATGGCAACCGTTCCCCGTGAATTTTGCAGGCCGTTGCCGGCCTCATTAGAGATTGGTGGATTTGTCTGCTTCTGTTTGAAGTCAGCGGTGAATCCCCCCCCCTGTATCATGAAATTGCCGATGACCCGGTGGAAGATGGTGTTGCTGTAAAAACCGCTTTTCGTATAGTCAAGAAAGTTTTTCACACTGACGGGGGCTTCCTTTTCAAACAGTTCAATCTTGACGGTGCCGAAATTGGTTTCCATCAGTACAACCGGATTTTTGCTTCCCGCAGCAGCGACGGTCGTCGCCGTCAGACAGATGAGAAGCAGTGCTGATAACAACAGGGTACGCATGGTGATATTCCTCCAGAGTTTAGTGTAGTACGCATTTTTGCGTCATAAAATTATTTATATACCAGTTATCACTGACAGTTGCAAACCAGATCGGCCAGCATTGAGATAAAAGCGGGTGAACTGTTGAGCGCTTCGGTGCGACGGAAATTCGTAATGCCCCGTGTCACTGCCTCTTCCTTATACTGGATGTCGATCTCATAGAGTGTTTCGATATGGTCAGAAACAAAGGAGAGCGGTACCATAAGCAGATTTTTACATCCTGAGGCCGCAAGTCGGTTGATGGTATCTTCAGTGGAAGGTTCCAGCCATTTGACCGGTCCGGCCCGGGACTGGAAGGCCAGATGGTGGGATACCCCACCAAAATTGGCCATGGTAAGGCGAACCGTCTCCTGAATATGATCCAGATAGGGGTCACCGGAGTCGATGAACGACTGGGGGAGGCCGTGGGCTGAAAATACCAGTTCCACTTTGCTCCGGTCCGGGAAACCGGCCAGTCCCCTCTCAACCTTTTCAGAGAGGGCGGCAATGTATGCCGGATTGTCATAAAACTGTGTGATCGTTGTCAGGTTAAACGGTTTGGAGCCCTTCTTCAATACCCGATACAACTCGTTGACACTGGAACCGACCGTGGCACGGGAATAGTGGGGATAGAGGGAGAGGGCAATAATGGAGTCGCACCCTGCGGCGGCAATGGCGGTCAGTGCCTCGCTTGTGTCGGGGTGGGAATAGCGCATCGCCACAAAACAGCGATAGTCCCCCCCCAGGGCTTTTTCCAGTTCGACTGCCTGCTGTTCGGTCAGCTCGCGAATCGGCGATTTCCCCCCGATTTTTCGGTAATATTCGGTGACTTTTTTTGCCCGTTTCCGGGAGATGGAGCGGGCAAGCAGCGGCTGCATGAAAGCGGGGCCGAGGCGGATAATGTCACGGTCAGAGAAGAGGTTGTACAGAAAGGGTTCTATGGCCTCAAGTGAATCGGGGCCACCCATCTGAAGGAGCAGTACGGCGGTCTTGGCTCCCATCGTTTACGCTCGTACCATGATCAGCAGCATTTTGAATGGCTTTACCGCTTTCAGTTCATGGGGGATATTGGCCGGCATGATAATAATCTGCCCGGCGGTCACCGTCTGGGGGGCACCATCGATAGTGACCTCTGCCTCCCCGTCAACCACCTGCACAAAGGCATCGAACGGTGCCGTATGCTCGCTGAGTCCCTGACCGGCACCGAAGGAAAACATGGTCACCGTGCCAATTTTTTTATCTATCAGCGTTTTGCTGACCACCGACCCCTCCTGATAGGAGACAAGGTCGCTTAAAGTTAATGCTTTACCGATTAATTCCATAGGTTACTCCCATTATTATGTTAATGTTCTTTGAAAATATTCGGCATTACAGCCGTGATAACACCAGTTGATTGATTGACACTCCTTGCTCAGCAGACAGTATGGCGAGGGTGCGGTGTAGGTCAGGTGGTACCCTGAGTGAAATAGTGCCTTTGTAGTGCCGTACGCTCAGAGGTTCCGGTATGGTTTTATTTTCTTCTTCAATCCACTTGATTGATTCAAACACAACCAATTCAATCTCTTTCAGAGTTTTTTCCGAAGTTTCCCATGGGTGCCATGATAGCGTAGGTGATATTGTTTTACAATACGATTTGATGAGTAAAAAGAAAAAGCCCCGCAATCTGCGGGGCTTCTCTTTAAAACAAGCTGTGTGACCGGTGACGGTTTAGTACATTCCGCCGCCCATGCCACCCATGCCGCCCATACCACCAGGCATTCCGCCACCCATACCGGCTCCGCCGTCTTCTTTCGGCTTCTCGGCGATGAGTGCTTCGGTTGTCAGCATCAGGCCGGCGATGGAAGCTGCGTTCTGGAGTGCGCTGCGGGAAACCTTGGTCGGATCGATGATGCCGGCCTTGATCATGTCTACGTATTCGTCGCTTGCGGCGTCGTATCCAAAGGCGTCAGCGCCATTCTTGACCTTGTCAACTACGATCGATGCATCGATCCCTGCGTTTTCTGCGATTTGACGAATTGGTGCTTCAAGTGATGCTTTGATAACGTTCACGCCGAACTGCTGCTCGGTAGCCAGGCTGAGGCCAGAGAGTGCGGACATAGCGCGGATATAGGCAACTCCGCCTCCGGGGACGATCCCTTCGTCAACGGCGGCACGGGTTGCGTGCAGTGCGTCTTCAACGCGGGCTTTCTTTTCTTTCATTTCAACTTCGGTGGCTGCGCCGACTTTGATAACGGCAACGCCGCCAACCAGTTTGGCAAGACGCTCCTGGAGTTTTTCTTTATCGTAATCGCTGGAGGACTCTTCAGCCTGGGCACGGATCATCTTGACCCGACCCTGGATAGCTTCTTCCTTGCCGTCGCCATCGATGATGGTGGTGTTGTCTTTGTCGATGGTGACGCGCTTGGCGCGGCCCAGCTGATCCAGAGTGGTCTGGTCCAGTTTGTGGCCGATTTCTTCGGAAATAACCTGTCCACCGGTGAGGATGGCGATATCTTCGAGCATAGCCTTACGACGATCGCCGAAGCCGGGAGCTTTAACAGCGGCAACGTTCAGCACGCCACGCAGTTTGTTGACAACAAGAGTTGCCAGTGCTTCGCCTTCGATGTCTTCTGCGATGATGACCAGAGGACGACCGGATTTTGCGGTCTGCTCAAGTACCGGCAGCAGATCTTTCATGTTGGAAATTTTCTTGTCATGGATCAGGATCAGGGCGTTTTCGAAAGTGGCTTCCATACGCTCCGGATCGGTAACGAAGTAAGGGGAGAGGTAACCGCGGTCAAACTGCATCCCTTCAACGGTTTCAAGAGTGGTTTCCATCGCTTTTGCTTCTTCGACGGTGATAACCCCTTCCTTGCCGACTTTTTCCATGGCTTCAGCAATGATGTCGCCGATGGTTTTATCGTTGTTGGCGGAGATGGTACCGACCTGGGCGATTTCTTTGTGGTCTTTGATCGGCTTGGAGATGGCTTTCAGTTCAGCAACGATGGCTTCAACAGCCTTGTCGATGCCGCGCTTGATTTCCATCGGGTTGTGACCGGCGGCAACCAGCTTGGAGCCCTGACGGTAGATGGCCTGGGCCAGAACGGTTGCGGTGGTAGTGCCGTCACCGGCAACATCGGAAGTTTTTGAAGCTACTTCTTTTACCAGCTGTGCGCCCATGTTTTCAAACTTATCTTCCAATTCGATCTCTTTGGCGACGGTAACGCCGTCCTTGGTGATCAGCGGTGAACCGTAGGATTTGTCGATGACGACGTTACGTCCTTTTGGTCCAAGGGTTACCTTGACGGTGTCGGCGAGAATGTTGACGCCTTTCAGGATGGCGTTACGTCCGTCCTGATCGAATTTAATAATCTTTGCTGCCATTGTGTACTCCTCCGTGTGATGTGATATGTTAGTATGATTCTCTGTGTTGGTATCAGGTGAGCAGTAGTACTTATTCTACAACTGCCAGGATGTCGTCTTCACGCATCATCAGGTAGTCACAGCCGTCAACTTTAACTTCGGTACCGGCATATTTGCCGAACAGGACGACATCGCCCACTTTAACGTCAAGGGGGAGCACTTTACCGTCTTCGGTTTTTTTGCCATTACCAGCGGCAACGATTTCGCCCCGTTGCGGTTTTTCTTTGGCGGTTTCCGGAATGAACAGTCCCCCGGCGGTTTTGGTTTCTTCTTCAACCCGTTTAACGATAATGCGGTCCTGCAGTGGTCGTAAATTCATCTGTACATCTCCTTTCCTATGGTGTGTGGTGTGATGGTGTCATGAAATTAGCACTCAACCATGTCGAGTGCTAACAGTCGGAATATATACAGCACCCCGGTAAAAATCAAGGGGTGATCTGATTTTTTTTTCTGGGGAACGGGAATCAGGAAAGAGGCCACCCTGTCTCAAAGCCAGGCGGATAAAATTTTTCAACGGTTCTGTTGTAATAACCGAACTGTAAACGGGGGAACTCTTTTTTCAGTGTCTGAAGCAGGCGGTACATGCCGATGCCTTTACCGGCGCCCCCCATGGCTTGATTGTAATAGTCCGGGTCGATGGAGAGATTGCGCATCTGGATCATGTCGATGCCGGTGTCAGCCACGAAGCGGAGCAGTGCCTCAACCTCCGCCGCCGAGTCGCTGACTCCGGGGGAAACCAGATAGTTAATCATGGTGAAGCGACCCGCCTGTTTTACCTGTTTTACAGAACTGATCACGTCGTTAAAACAGTACTCTTTAGGGCGGTAATACCGGTTGTAAAGCTCTTCCTGCACGGAATTCATCGAGAAACGGAAGGAATCCATACCGGCATCGAGCAGGAGCGGAATTCTGTCCGGCAGTGAGCCGTTGGAATTAAAGTTGACCGTGCCCCTTTGAGTTGCCTGTTTCATCCGTCTGGTCGCCTCGGCAATGGTGTCCGCCTGGAGAATCGGATCTCCCTCACACCCTTGACCATAGGAGACAATGGCCTGTTCTGCCTGTTCCAGATGGGGCACGGCTATTTCGCAGAGCTCTTCCGGGGTCGGCACAAAGCCGATTCGCTCATGATTTGAGGGGCAGCATTCGGATGCCTGGAGGCTGATACAGCCGAGACAGGCGGAGTTGCAGACCGGTGAGGTGGGGAGCGGTGCCTCCCAGCGGCGGTAAAAGAGGTTCTTGGCTGCAAAACAGTGGTAGTCAACGGCACAGCGGGACAGCTGTTCCAGCAAACGGTTATCCGGCATCTGCTTCAGCAACTTTCGCACCAGCGGATCAAGGGTGCGGTCATCATAGTTGACCGGATTCCAGTTGCTGTTGTTGTCCACCCTGGTGGCGGCCACGACAAAACAGTCCCGATCCTCATCCCAGCCGACGGCGGTGTAGGACCAGAGCGGCAACAGTGTGCTTTTGCGGGAATAATCGCAGGCAGGGAGCAACGTCCGCATATATCCGGGGGCCATGAACGCCGATACCGCCTGAATCGGCTGCCGCCGTTTCCCCTCACGTAAGGTATCAACGGTCTGAAATGCTTTTTTACGCGGGTCCCAGGCGATGGGGGGCATGGCAGGCATGGTAAAGAGCCGACTGTCCTCGGGGAGCGGAATCAGTTCCACGTTGGAGGGGAGTACCGGGGTACTGCCGTTCATTCCCGCCATACAGAGATCCGGATGGTCAAAAATATTTCCCTTATGATCGGCATAGAGCATTTTCGGCAGGCGTCGTGACACGGGTGAGTTCTCCTTGGCTGAAACTTGACGTTACAGACTACCGGTATATTTTTTCCTGTCAAGCGGGAAAATTTCATTGCATCGGGAGCAATCTCCGGCGACAATGTGGTAAGAGGAGTAAATCATGGTAAAACCTATAGTAGCATTCATTATTATTTTCACAGGCGTCGCCTTTTCCTGGGCTACTGACGTGACTCCGTCATCCCCGGTTTCTCTGAAACAGCAGATGGTTGTCCGCTATGGTGGTGCGAAACCGCTCCAGTGGGGGGAACAGGTACCCGGTGTGCGTATGCGCCTCGATACCTCGGAAAAAGTCATTGCTCTGACACTTGATGCCTGCGGAAGTGTCAAGGGAAACGGCGTTGATTCCCGTTTGATGGACTTTCTGACCCGTGAGAAGGTGCCGGCCACCCTTTTTATTAATGGCCGCTGGATTGATGCCAATCCACAGCTGTTCGAATCTCTTGCTGACAATCCGCTCTTTGAGATCGCCAATCATGGAATTCTGCACAAACCTGCATCGGTGAACGGGCGGTCAGTGTATGGCATCAATGGTACTAAAAACATCGGGGAGCTGTTTGATGAAATAGAACAGAATGCTCGTAAAATACTCAAAATAACTGGTAAACAAACAAGATACTATCGGTCGGGTACGGCTTTTTATGATGAGGTAGCGGTGAAAATCTCACAGGAACTAGGGCATGAGGTGGTCGGTTACTCGCTGCTTGGTGATGCAGGTGCCACATGGAATGCCGCAGCAGTGACCGCAGCACTGCTCAGGGCACGTCCGGGGGATATTGCCCTTCTCCATATGAACCATCCGGAAGCGGGAACCGGTGCCGGCATCATCACCGCCATTCCGGAATTAAAAAAACGGGGGTTCCGCTTCGTCAAACTTTCAGAATTTCCACTTAAATGAGTAACGATATCATTAAAAACATTGCATAGTAACAAGCCACTGTATTATAATAACTTCGTTTTACTTTGAATCAAATATCCGTTTCAGGAGCATCTGATGGTTAATAATTCCCTTACTACGAAAGTTCTGTCAATTCTCGGGGTGATCCTTACCGTCACTCTGGTATCCATGGGGGCTGTCACTATGTGGCTTCAGTACCATGCTACCATGGAATTGCAAACAAAAAATGCCGGTAATCTGACCGCAATCATCATCAAAGATATACAGGAGTATATGCTGCGCGGTGACGCCAAGGAGGTGGTTCGGTATATTGATGAGGCAAAAAAAAGGGCGTTTGTCCGTGATCTAAAAATATATAATGATCAGGGGAAAGAAGCCGGTACTGCAGGTGGTGGGTCCGACCCCCACATCAGTCAGGCTCTTCAGAGTGGTAAGGAGGTTCGTTTCGCTTCCCTTGAGAACGGCATTCATCAGATGACCATAGCCATGCCGATTATGAACGAAAAACGCTGTAACCAGTGCCATGATGCATCAAAAGTCTGTCTGGGTGCTGTTCTGGTCACCACCTCCATTCAGGACGGCTATGATAATGTGGTCACTCTGCTGCTGACGCTTATTATTCCTGGTGTGATATTCTTTCTTGCACTCTTGGGAAGCATCTATCTCTTTTTCAAAAAAGTTATTATCAGCCATATCATCACAATTGTTGGTAAGGTCAGTGAAATGGCCGGTGGTAACCTCACCGTTAGTGTTAATCATCAAAGTGGTGATGAACTCGGAACCCTCTCCGACTCAATCGACCAGTTGATCGTCAAGTTCAGGGATATTATAGCTGAAGATAAGCTGTCGGCTGATAATGTTGCCTGTGGCAGTCAGGAACTTTCCCACATCGCTGCTAACCTCTCGGGTACGGTACGTCAGCAGGCCGACATGATCATTGAATGTGAAACCCTTACCAAGGATGTGGCCGGTAATCTTGATGCCACGGAAGAAATGGCTATTTCGACAACCGAGACCGTTGAGTCAACCCGTTCGGTACTGAGTAGCTTTGTCTCTGATCTTAACAGGGCCGGTTCTATTATTATCGGTGAGTCGGAAAAGCAGGTGGCACTTGCGTCTCAGACACAGGATCTGGCTGGCAAGGTGGGGGATATCCGTTCTGTTCTGGAGATCATTGCCGACATTGCCGACCAGACAAATTTGTTGGCACTCAATGCTTCCATCGAAGCGGCGCGGGCCGGAGAGATGGGGCGCGGTTTCGCGGTGGTTGCCGATGAGGTTCGTCAACTGGCTGCCAAGACCCAGAGTTCATTGGCCCAGATACAGAACGGTGTGACGGTGGTTGTCAATAGTGTTGTTTCGGTCTGTGCTGCTAATGAGGACAGTGCCAAAAGAATGCGTGATATTTCGGTCACCACCCAGCATCTGATTGACAGTATTGGTGAAACCGGTGAAAGACTTCGGGGGGCTGTCGATATTTCATCGGAGTTGACCAGTAAGTGTACCTATATTGCGACCCGCACCAAACAGATGATTGATCTGATGCGGCGCATCACGGAAGCGGCGGAGCAGAACCGGACCGTTGCCAGTGAAGTCGGTGGAGTATCGGCCGCACTGGCAGAGAAATCCGAAACCCTCAGGGCTGCCTTGACCCACTTCCGGACCTGATCCATGAACGTGCAGCGGGTACTACCATCCAGCGAGCTCACCCTGCTTTTTGTCGAGGATAGTGAACTCTTCAGAGAAATCGGCATGATGAGTCTCTCCCACCTCTTTAAACGCATTGTAATGGCGGAGGATGGTGAGGAGGGTCTGCGTCTTTTTCACGAGTGTACACCTGATATTATCATTACTGACCAGCAGATGCCCGTTATGAATGGCATGGAGATGCTGGCACAGATTCGTGCTACCGATCGGACGACACCGGTGGTGCTAATGACCGGCTACATTGATCATCAATTGCTGGTGAAGGCAATAAACCTGGGGGTTACCCAGTTCATTCCCAAGCCGTTTCAATTCGAGCAGATGATCCAGACACTGGAAGATATTGCCCAACGAATCGCCAATGAGAGGTTCCATAAACAACACCAGCAGCATGAGATGGAGCTGCTGCGCTATCGTGATCAGTACAACTCCATGCAGCAGGAGGCGGCTGTCAGAAAAGAGCGTCATGTTGTGCGTCATGATCTCCGCTTTCAGGCCGTATCAGACGCCTGTGGTAATCGCTGGGGGGTTGATGTTGCCCACGTTTCCCGCGACATCATGTGTGGTGACGGGTACAGTATTTGCCGCCTAGCCGATGACCGGATTATGATTTTCCTCATTGATTCAATGGGATCCGGTCTCTCCGCCTCACTGACCACGCTGTTGGCAACGTCATTCTGCAATTTTCATTTTGAACACTTTTTTCATTTCTCCGGCTACGAATTTTTCCGTATGCTCGGCTTTTTTACCGAATATATCTCCGGAATTCTGCTGGACGACGAAGTCGTTTCCTGTGGTTTTCTGCTGATTGATTTGACAAACCTTCAACTGGAAACGGCACTTTTTGCCCTACCTCCACTGCTGGTACGCGATATTGATGGTACAGTCACCACTATTCGCAGTAAGAATCCACCTCTGTCTCCCTATAGCGGTACGGCTGAAACAACCTCTGTCTCTCTGGAAAGCGTAGCCGACCTGCTGCTTGTATCCGATGGCTTTTCCGATGCCGAGTTAACGACGGAAGGGCAGTATCGTGAACATCTGATTGCCGATTATACCGCTTCACCAACGTTGGCGTCTTTGCTGGAACTGTTTCATCGGCGGGTTGGTGCTACCTACGAACAGGATGACCGCACCATGCTTCATATCAGACGTATTGACCTCCCTGACGCTTGGCACTGGAAGTGTGAGGTGACTCCTCGATATGATGCTCTTCACAGTGCCATTGATCTGGCACTTGAAAACCTCAGTCGCGAGATATCACTTTCGGAGCAGCTGAGGGATGAACTTGAACTGATGTTGTCCGAGGCACTGACAAATGCTTTTGAACATGGTTGTCTCAGGGTTGACAGTGCCGAGAAGAAGCGTATCATGCTGACCGGTGAATACGAAGATTTTCTGGAAACGTGCCTTGCACCGGAGGATTCTGTTATCTCTCTTACCCTGTCACTCTGGCGGGGTACGGAACACTCTCTGCTTTCCTTAGAGATTCGGGACAGCGGCAGCGGCATCCCCCTGGCGGGTCTCGGTACTGCTGACTCACGTGCCGTGTGTGGCAGGGGGCTGAGGATGATCGACCGTTACTGTGACAGTCTTTTTGTTGGTGGTCCAGGGGGCTGCCTGATAATTTTAAAAACACTATGAGGGGTATATAACTATGCAGATTGTTTGTAACGGTAGTTCCGAGCTCACTATAACCGGAAATATCAAGTCAATTGAGGATAGTATCGCAATCAAGCAGGCCATCGTCAGGGCACGTCGTGAGGGGGCAGAGAGCCTGCGTTTAAATATTTTGGATTCCTTTTCCATTACTTCAACAGTGATCGGTAATCTCATGAAGTTGGTGCATCACGATAAAGTCAGTCTCTCCCTTATGGTCGGTGATCAACGGTTATATGAACTGCTGGCGGAACTGAATCTTGCGCAAACGTTCAATGTGCGTTTTGTTAAACGGTAGATATCTTGCGGCGTATCTTCATAACAATGAGATTATTTTATTTTATCTCGGTACCAGCACAATAGCTTTCGGCTCAACGGGGCACACATATTCACATTCGCTACAACCGGTGCAGAATAGTTGGTTGATCTGGACACCACCACCGGGCAGTGGCTTGATCGCCTTGGGGGCACAGCGGTCGATACAGGAAGTGCAGGCATCTGAGCCGGAAAGACAGCGTTCATTAAAAGCTTCTGCCATCATTTCCGGGCGAGGTTTCGGTGAAGTCGCTTCTCCCTGTAGCACTGGAAGAGAGGGAAAACGTACTTTCAGCGTATCTGCGAGATCAAGGGCGGACTTGCCAAGAGAAAACAGACTCTGTTTGAAAAATTCCTTACGGGTAATACTCATTGAATTCTCTCCAGATAAATGAACTGAATATCTTTTTTAATAAAGGGGAATACGTATGACATTGGAAGGAAAGAAAGCTCCCGAATTTTTGTTGGCCGGCAGTGATGGTAAACAGCACTCTCTTCAAGAGTATGCCGGTAAAACGGTAGTTATCTATTTTTACCCCCGTGATAATACACCCGGTTGTACGAAAGAGGCCTGTGGGTTTCGTGACCATTACCAGACTTTGACTGACCGCGGGATCGTTATCCTGGGGGTTAGTAAGGACAGTCTTGCTGCCCATGGTAAGTTTATTGCCGCCTATGAACTGCCGTTTACCCTGCTGAGTGACCCGGATTGCTCAATGATGCGGAGTTACGAAGCATTCGGTGAGAAAGTCATGTATGGCAAGCCAACCCTTGGTACGATTCGCTCTACCGTTATTATCGGTCCGGATGGTGTTATCAAAAAGCAGTGGGCCAAGGTTGCCAAGGCCGAGTTACACCCCGAACAGGTCGTGGCATATTTGGCCTCCTGAAAGCATTCAAGAACAGTGAACTGTGTAAAAGGCTTAAATCTGTTCTCCTTTTACACAGTTCAAACTTCGATACAAAACTCCACGCCATCTCCGGTGTTCACTGCCGTCAATTTACCATTCATATTCTGTTCAATGATAACCTTAGACATGTATAAGCCGATACCGGTTCCCTTGTCCGGTGCCCGGGTGGTGAAGTAGGGGTCAAATATCTGCGGCAGAATATTGTCGGCGATGCCGCCGCAATTATCCCGGATGGTCACCTGGGAGTGCCCTCCTGCAGTGGAGACGGTAATCCAGATATGGGGGGAATTGATTTTTCGTTCAATGGCCGTCTCGCGGGAGTTGGAAAGTATGTTGAGCAGTACCTGGACGTATTCGTTCTGATAGCCGGTGGTGAAGACCTGTCGTTCATCCGATAAATCGATGCGAATACCGTGACTTGACATTGTTGCCGACACAAACTCCAGTGCCTGCTGGATCGTTCCACCCACCGAGAACTCACTCCTGTTCTTATCCTTACGGAAAAAATTACGGAACTCATCAATGGTTTGAGACATATGCATAATAATATCCATAGTTGTGCCAATGTCGTGCTGTAGCTCCTGTTGGGAGATCGTCCCGGAGGCGTGTGATGCCTGCAAACTCTGAATAATCAGGGCGATATTATTGAGTGGTTGGCGCCATTGATGGGCTATATTGTTGATCATTTCTCCCATGGCAGCACGTCTGCTCTGCTGAATCAGTGTCTGGTCCTTGTGGCGTAATTCGGTAACGGCAGACTTTATCCGCTCTTCCAGGGAGTGATTAAACTCCTCCAGGCGTGCCTGGGTATATTCGCACTGTGCAGCTTCCAGAAGCAGTTTTTCCTGCTGCTCCAGCAGTTGGTACTCGACCTCTTTACGGTCGGTAATATCCTGATTGCTGGCTCGCCACCCCCAGGGGACACCATCGACAGTATACACCTGCTGACAGATATGACTTATCCAGCGGATATCACCATTTTTACAGACGATCCGTAGTTCTATCGGCACAATATGACCACGAGTATCCGTACCATGTACGTGGTGGCGGAACAGTTCCCGGTCATTGGGGTAGATAATTGAGACGATTAATTCCTCATCTTCGGCATATTCCTGGCGCGAGTAGCCGGTGATTGCCTCAACCGACGGGGACATGTAGAGGAAACTGTTGTCTGGTAAACGCCAATATTCCCAGTTTGAGGAAAAGTCAGCAACAATTCTCAAACGGGATTCGTTCTTCTGTAACGCCTCTTGGGCTGTCTGGCGTTCAGCCATCTCTTGCTTCAACTGGAGAGTTTGGAGCTGAAGTTCGTCTTCGGTTTTTTTCTGTAACAGGGCGTTTCGCGACAGGTGTCGGGCACCGGCAGAGGCCACCCCAAGTCCCAACAGCCAGATGGCACCATGAAAAAGCAGTGAACCGGTATAGGTGCTCTTGCCGGCTTCAATTAGTGGTTTGATCGGGATTGAAACGCTGATGCCCCCCCGGATGGAGCCTGCTGTATACCCCTGCACCGCGTGGCATTTCAAGCATGGTTCGTCGGTTATGAATGGTTTCATTAATCGTAGATAGGGGGCACCACCAATGGTGACCTGCTCACTGAATTCCCTTGCACCCCCTTCGAAGGAACGAAGAGCGGCGGCCTCCCAGGGGTCGGCAGCATTCTCCGGGCGAAGCGGTTTAAGGCTGGTGATATGTGCCCTGCCGAAAAACGGATTTAATTCATTGGAGAGTTCGTTAACCTGGCGGGTCATGTACGCCGGATTAACCAAAGTCAGCTGTTTTCCGGAAGGGGTAGCAATATCGCGTTCCGGTATATGGGAGAGGTATTTATTTGGGGGGGATGTTGGGGAAACCGGGACGTACACTCCGCCACGGGTCGCCGCCCAGCGGCGATAGAGCGTATCTCGCTCGATAACCGCCCTTGCTTCAGCTGTGGCAACCTTCTGGAAAAATAGTTGTTCTGTTTGATAGTTCCAACACCATGACGCCGCGATCAACAGGGTCCAGCAGGTGAAAAGAATCCAGTAAAAAAGTCTGATTCTTCTGGCAAGTAAACTTTGATTACCAGAGGTCTTACCGTCTGAGTCTGCCAATGATTTTAACATTACAGTGTCTTATTAATCTTTTTTAATAGCAGTGAGTTTACGACCACTGATACCGATGAAAATGCCATGGCAAGACCTGCGTATTCCGGTTTCAGGGTAACGCCGTAGCGTGAGAGCAGTCCGGCGGCCACCGGAATGCCGAGTATGTTGTAACAGAGTGCCCAGAAGAGGTTCTGACGTATTTTGCGGAGGGTTTCCCTGCCGATGGTGATGGCTCGTACCACATCCAGCAGCTCACTCCGAATCAGTACGATGTCACCGGTCTCCTTTGCCACATCGGTTCCGGCACCAATGGCGATGCCGACATCTGCCTGGGCGAGGGCGGGCGCATCATTGATACCATCACCCACCATGCCGACAATTAAGCCACGGCTCTGATATTCCTTCACAACAGCAAGTTTTCGCTCCGGTAGTACCTCTGCCTCAAAACGATCAACCCCGGCCTGTTCTGCGATTCTTTCCGCACTGGTAGCGTGGTCTCCCGTAATCATACACGTGGTAATGCCCAGGGAGCGCAGGCGGGCTATGGCTTCCCGTGAACCGTCTCGCAGTGAGTCGGCAAATGCTGCCACACCGACGAGAGAATTGTCAGCAGCAACGTACACCAGGGATTTACCGGCTCCGGTTAACGCTGCGGTCTTTTTGGCAAGGGGAGCCAGTGAAATGCCCTGTTCCTCCATGAGCCGTTCATTTCCGACCGCCAGTGAACAGCCTCCGTAACTACAGGTGATGCCGAAGCCGCCCCGTTCTTCGAATTCTTCAACTTCTCCCGGTGCCACGCCTGCTTCATGGGCAGCGGCAACGGCGGCCTGGGCCAAGGGGTGGGTTGAATAGGCCTCGGCGGTGGCCAGGCATTCAAGCAGTTTTAACGGGTCAATGCTGCGGGCTACCGGTACCAGATCGGTCATTTCCGGTGTGCCCTTGGTGATGGTGCCGGTTTTATCAAGGAACAGCAGTGATATTTTTGAAATGACCTCCAGGGCCGAACCCCGTTTCACCAGAATGCCACGGCCAAGGGCGATGCCGCTCCCCACCATGATGGCGGTTGGCGTTGCCAGTCCCATGGCGCAGGGACAGGCGATAACCAGTACGGATATGGCAAAGCGGAAAGCGGTCAGGAAACCGCTGGCGTGGAAGGAGTACCAGTAGATGAAGGTGAGCGCAGAGAGCAGCATGACCACCGGTACGAACCAGGCCGAAACGGTATCGGCGAACTTCTGAATAGGTGCCTTATCCCCCTGGGCATTGCGAACCATGGTGATAATCTGGGACAGCAGGGTAGCCTCACCGATTCTGGTCGCTTTAATGTAAAGAAAGCCGTTGGTACTGAGGGTCGCTCCGGCCACGGTGTCCCCGACACTTTTCAGAACCGGGAGTGCTTCACCGGTAATCATGCTTTCATTGACGGCTCCCCCCCCTTGGATAACTGTTCCATCAACCGGAATGATTTCACCGGCCCGGACCAGTACGACATCACCAACTCGAATAACCGAGGCGGGAACAGCTTCCTCACCGGACTCCGTAACCAGAATCGCCTTGTCTGCCTGGAGATGGAGGAGTTTTTTGAGTGCATCACCCGCCTTGCCCCGTGCCCGTGCCTCCAGATATTTCCCGAGGCGAATAAAGGCGATTAACATGGCCGATGTTTCGAAAAACACCCCTTGATGGGTACCGAAGAGTCCATAATAGGTGGCAAGTGAGTAGAAATAGGCGGCCGATGTGCCGAGAGCCACCAGCACATCCATGTTGGCAGTGCGATTTTTGAGGGCACTCCAGGCACCCCGGTAAAACAGCAGGCCGGCAGAAAATTGAATCACTGTCGCCAGCAGCAGATTTAACTGCATTACGGCATGGTTGCCGTGATTACCCATGGTAATCATGATGGGGAGTGCGGCGGAGAGTGAGAAAATAAACCAGTTCCGTTGGGACAGCAGATCCTCATCGGAAGCAGCTGCAGCCCCGGCAAGCTCCACCGGGGTATAACCGGCATGAGCAACCAGATTGAAAATATCCGAATCATTCAGCTCCCGCGTATCAAAACGGACAAAGCCGGTTTCGGTGGCCAGATTGATAATAGCGGTGGAGACAGCCTGATGCTCACGCAACTTTCGCTCAAGTGTATTGACGCAGGAAGCACAATGGAGACCGCGCACACCGAAGGTAAGTTCGCCGGTAGTGGCATGGGCAGGGGTAGGGTGGGGTAGGACGGTATTCATGAAAAATTACCTCTGATCGAAATCACCCTGAACAACGTGTCCCCAGGTGATTTTTATGGCTGATGCAATGGGAAGTGCCAGTAGAATTCCCCAGAATCCAAGTGTTTCACCAAGGGCCATTACCATGATGATGGTCAACAGTGGATTGAGATTCATGGACTCCTTAAAAACGAGCGGTTTAACGAGATAGCCTTCGACAAAATAAATAACCGCAAAGGTGAGTGCTGCCTGTCCAAGCATACTGACCGATTGATACTGAAACCAAGAGAAGAAAAGTGCCGGCAGTGTGGCTAAAATAACGCCAATAAAGGGGAGCACAGAGGCGGCACCGGCAAAGATGCCACAAAAAAAAGGGTGGGGTGTGCCCAGTATGAGAAGTGCCACACTGGCAAGTACCGCTACGATGATCGAAACGACAACCTGTCCCCGGAGATAGCCGCCTATACTACTGTTTACTTCCTGGGCAATGGCTATAACCTGAATGCGTCTGCCGTCGGGAAGCCATGATTTAAAGGCATCGATAATGGTAAGCTTATAGAAAAGCATGAAGAAAACCAGAATCGGTGACAATACTATGTTGAAAAGGTTGAAAATAATTCTTGTGCCAAAGGTATATGCACCGAGTGCGGCTTTTTCAGTGGCGGTGTCGATAGTGGCAGTGACCTTGTCAATAAGCCACTGAATTTCTTCTGAGCCGTAGCGATCGGGGATGTGCCCTTTCCAGTCAAGAGCCACCTGTTTCAGCTTTTGGATATAGGCGGGAAGATCATGGATGAAACCGTTCCAGCTGATGGTGATGGCCGGCAGGATGAAGGCGAGGAAAAAGAACCCGGCAAACAGCAGAATAACGTAGAGCAGGCCAAGTGCATAGTTCCGCGGTAACCCCCGTTGTTCTACCCGTACCAGCAGCGGATCCAGCAGATAGGCGATTATCCACGAGAGAAGCATGCAGGAGATGGTATGTTGCAAGGCATAACCGGCTGCCGCCAGCAGACAGCAGAGGAGCACCGTGGCTATAAATCTGCCATAATCATTGCGGGGTTGATGTGCGTGATGCCGCTGTTCCATGGTGATCCCTCACACGTATTTTGTGCCTCGCTGGACAGCGTCAGCCGTGATAAGGTTATTCTCCTCCATCCAGTTTTTCAGGCGATTGGCAAGAAATTGATCTTTGAGCAGTGTAAAACTGTTTTCTTCGTCAGGGTAAAAGCCAAGAATATCCTCGAACTTTCCAAAGGGTTTTTTTCCTTCCAGAGAGTTTTGCAGTAATGCTCTCAGTTCGGGATCAGCTATTCCGGCGATGAACTCAGTCAAAACCTGACGTTCAGTGCGATAGTCAAAGGGGGGGATTTCCAGAAAACGATCCCCGTTACTGGTAAGTTGTTGCCGCATCTCACTGCTGTCAGTGATCGGAACCGAGAAAATATCACCGGTCAGTCGGTCGAGATAATGAACTTTATCCGGCTGGCCGCTGGTAAAGGCACCCAGCAAATCTTCCCATAATATTTCAACGCGATGAATCGACGTCATTAAATTTCTCCTTCTTCTTGTTGACATTTGACCGGGTATCGAAGCACAATCCCCGTTATGCGAACTATTTTTATTGCCGATGCCCATCTCGTGTCACCCGATCAGGCCAATTACCGTCAGCTACTCCAGTTTTTACATGAACAGGAGGGGTTCCTTGATAGCCTGTATATCATGGGTGACCTGTTTGATTTCTGGCTGGGTTTCCCCTCCAACCCCTTTCGTCACTATGATCCCCTTGTGGAAGCCCTGGAACGGTTGGTTGCCCGGGGGTGCGCCCTGGTCTATTACGAGGGTAACCACGATTTCCACCTGGGTCCCCTGTTTAGTCATCGCCTGAAGGCACGGATTGAACGGGGTGCCGCCATCGAACGGCTTCAGGGACGGCAACTCTATCTCTGTCATGGAGACCAGATTAATCGGGGTGACTACCTCTATCGGCTACTCCGCTTTTTTCTTCATTCATCACTGACCGCTGTCTGTGTCAGTCACGTGCCGCCGACCTGGGCAGAACGGATACGGGGGCGTCTGCAAAAACACAGCCAATCGACATATGAAACGAAAACTGTCCGCTGGGACTACCGGCAGATACTGCATGATTTTGCAGGCACTCTCACCGAAACCGGGTGTGACGGAGTGGTTACCGGTCATTTTCATCTGGCTCTTCAAGAAAAGGTTCCGGGTACTTCCATTGAGCTGGTCGCCCTCGGTGACTGGATGGGGCAGCAGACCTATGCTGAAATGATTGACGGGGTTCTCAGTCTCAAATCCTACGCTACCGCAGCTCCTATTTCCTGAAAAACTCTTCCAGTGCCTGGGCTCCAACCTGGGATGCCTTAACTTTCCATTTGTCAGGATTAATCACCAGGGCAACCAAAGCGATGCGCGGGTTCTTAATCGGTGCGAAGGCGGCAAACCACGAATAGTGCCCCTTAGGATCGGTACCGTTTATCGAGCCGGTCTTTGCCGCAACCGGAACGTTCAGCAGAAATCTCCCACGGCGGTCGTGAAAAGCCTTACGGGAGGTGCCGGTCAAAACTGTGCTGGAGAGCATGCGTGTCAGGGAGGCCGAGGTCTCTGGCGTCACCAGTTGACGAAGTTCCCGGGGAGTAAAGGGCTCTTTGTCAACACCCTGACCATCAATGACACTGCTGGTCAGGGTGGGCACCATCATCTTCCCCCCATTGGCGATTGCTGACATGATAACCGCAGCATGGAGTGGTGAAATTTTTACTTCATGGTCAAGTCCCGCTCCCATCAGGCGCAGGCCATGGTTGCTTGAAGGTTCTCCGGCTCTGCTCGGCTTAGCCGGTGCGGGAAGTAATTGCTGATTGAAGCCGAAATGTGAAACCTGCTCCATAACCGATGTTTTTCCGGCAATTTCACTGGCAACACGACCGTACACCGGGTTAATGGACTTGCTCATGGCGTAGGTAAGATCCATTCGGTTGTTTTTACCCCGGGGATTAATATCCCAGTAACGAGGATTTTCAGAATAGGAGGTGCCCCGGAATTCGATAACCGATTCGGGGGTTATCTTATGGGTTTCCAGTGCGGCCGACGCGGTAATGATTTTAAAAAGTGATGCCATGGGATAGAGATTATAGGGAGATTGCTTGACCCAGTCGGGATTGATGGCAGAGTAGGAGGTCATCCCAAGAATACGGCCGGTTTGGGGCTCGATAGCGACAAAGACACCATAGGGAACCCGGTTTTTTTCCAGAAAATCATGAACCCTTTGTTGCAGATTACCCTGGATGGTGTAGATATGCTGGAGTCCATCCGGTGTCTGGGCCTGGAGCCGTGAACCATTATATTGTGCCGTTGCCAACAGCTCGTTGGCCGTCTCGAAGCGGCTCACGGTAACAACCGGGGGCTTTGCCGCCTCGGCCTGCTTTGGTGCCTCCGGTGTGATGGTTTTGAGCAGTGCTGTGGGGCGAACTTCAGTGCTTTTCATCTTTCCCACAGCCATGAGGTAGAGAGGTGTCAGCGTAAGCACCGCAGCGATAAAGAGTAGTACCGCCTTGAGCCGGAAAAGTTTTTTCCCGGTAGGTACGGCAAGTTTCTCCCGAACCGGTTCAGCGATAACTCTGGTATTTAAATTCCGGTTCCCCTTGCCGAGACGCTTGAAGGCGGAATATGATTTTTTTTCTGTAAAATTTTTGAAGTCCTGCATGGTACCCCAGAATAACATATTATTTGAAACTAACCATTATATCGTTAACAGTGCTCTGTTGTCAACGAACAGGGGAGGGTTGTGTCATTTTAAATTAGCCAGAAAAAAAGAATTGATTCTTTTTATGAATGCAATCAGTAAGCCGTAGTGATGGTGGTCGAACAGGAGTGAAATTCTCGGTAAACCTGCAATATCTGGCTCATCGCTCTCTTCTGGAAATGCTTCACAGCAGCGAATGGTATCGTTATTCATTATGAGATCGGGGAATTCCGCGATCAGAATTTCGATCTGCCCATCGTTCAGGGGACGCTGCAGGCGGATAACCAGCCGGTTTTCGATAAAACGGAGCGAATGGTAGGTGCTGTAAAAATTGTCGATGACCCGAAGTGCCTCGTGTTCACTGGTTGTTACGGTAAAGAGAGAAAAATCCTCCAGGGAGATAAAACCCTTATCGAGCATACTCTCTTTAAGGAATTCAATAAACTTCCGCCAGTACCCCCCCTCATCATCCATCAGAATAAGTGGTTTGGGTGAGGTCTTGCCGGTTTGAATCAGAGTAAACACCTCCATGGCCTCGTCAAGGGTGCCAAACCCCCCCGGGAAAACTACAATGGCTGCGGCTTCTTTGACAAAGGCGACTTTGCGATTAAAGAAATATTTATAGGTTACCAGCCGTGGATTACGGTACATGATGGGGTTCGGTCTCTGCTCAAAGGGGAGGCGGATGTTTACTGCAAAGGAATTTACACTCCCGGCTCCCTCGTTGCCGGCCTGCATGATGCCAGGTCCGCCGCCGGTAATCACCATATAGTTCTTTTCCGCCAAGAGGCGTGCAAAGCGAACGCACTTTAAGTACATCTCGTCGTTCTCTTTGGTGCGAGCCGAACCGAAGATGGTCACTTTCTTCCGGTGACGGTAGGGAGAGAAAACTTTTGTCGTATAACGCATTTCACGCAGGGTGCGGTTAATTAATTTAAGGTCAGCCAGATAATCAACATTCTGGCCGATTTTGAGTGTGGCAACAATCATTTCCTTGATAACTTCCGGATGGTGGATATCGCCGCTCTCCTCAATCAGTCTGGTGACAATCTGATCAATTTGCGTGCTGCCTCTGGGGAAACTTAATTCCATAGTATGTGAACCCTCCTGATGGGGCAGACTGTGATTTTTACGGTGGACACGTTATCACAGCTTCCTTGTTAAAGCAAACAGCTGATGCTTGTTTTAAAGGGCGGTAGGGTGGTCTGGGGGGGCATTGAGTTAAATTTAATGTGCATTGTTCTTTCAGCTTGATTTTTTTTGCGAAGCATGGTAGACATTCTTTCTGCCGTTATGAAGTAGTTTTTCCCCAAACGGAGAGATGGCCGAGTAGGTCGAAGGCGCTCGCCTGCTAAGCGAGTATACTGGGAAACCGGTATCCAGGGTTCGAATCCCTGTCTCTCCGCCACTTTACATAAGTAACTGATATTGTTGCATTATTAAAGCCTCTAGTGTCTTTTAGTATACTTTTTAGTATACCAAGGAGCTAGGGGCTTTGTCATTACCTACCCATCTCACAAGTTATAAAGGCCACTATTATTACCAAATTAAAGTGCCTGTAGACCTAAAGCATCATTTCTCCTGTACTTTCATAAAGAAGTCACTCCGTACTACCAATTTGTCAGATGCAAAGATCCAATTGGTTGCTATGGAATATAGCGTTTACAAGGCTTTTATTGCTTTGCGTACTGGTATGTTATCTGAAGACCTAGTTAGGCAGGTAGTGCAGGATATTAAGCCTGTTCGTAATGTTGTTGTTGATACCGTTACCAGATTATCTGTTGTGATCGGGCAGTATGTTGCAGAAAAGGAGTCAAGCTGGACGTATAAGACAAAATTAGAGGTACTTGGATGTCATAGGTTGATAGTAGATGTGCTTGGTGATGCTGATATTAGTGGGATTAGGAGGGCTGATGTCATAGCATTTAGGGAGAAGATGGGTAAGCTACCGGCGAATATGTATAAAATATATCCTGGGAAATCGGTTGCTGAAGTATTGGATATTCCAGGATATGAACCAATGAGTACCAATTCTGTAAATAAGCATATTTTAAGATTAAATGCATTACTGTCATATGCTGTAAAAGAAGAGATCATTCCATCCAACCCTGCTCAGGGATTAATGCTGACGGACAAACGTAGAGATGATGAACTAAGAAAAGTGTATAGTGCAGATGACCTGAAGAATATTATTAAAAATTTGCCTACTGATTCTGAAAGACCGGAACGATACTGGATACCGTTGATTGCAATGTATAGTGGGCTTCGACTTGATGAAATTTGTCAATTGTATGTGGTTGATATTCAGCAGATTGATGGTATCTGGTGTTTTAATGTAAATGATGAAGCTGATAAAAAAGTTAAAGTTGAATCCAGTAAGAGAATTGTTCCGATGCATCCGGTATTGGTATCACTGGGATTGTTGGAGTATGTGGATAGTATGAGAAAAAAGCTATTGCCGAGATTATGGATGTCATTAGCATGG
Source organism: uncultured Geobacteraceae bacterium (assembly GCA_903876875.1). Taxonomy (GTDB): domain Bacteria; phylum Desulfobacterota; class Desulfuromonadia; order Geobacterales; family Pseudopelobacteraceae; genus JACRCG01. The sequence goes on along the minus strand of CAIRBT010000044.1, from coordinate 1,401 downwards.
AGAGCAGCTGATGGATATAGTAATGGACTTGGTAATTGGTACAGGAGATTTAATAGGCAGTATGTTACCGATGACCCCAAAAAGACATTCCACAGTTTTAGGCATCTTGTTGCTGATACTTTGAAGCAGAAAGAGGTACAGGAAATTGTAATTGAGGAAATATTGGGACATACGCACAAGAGTATTTCTACTGGTCGATATGGAAAGAGGTATCAACCCAGGATACTGTTGGAGGCATTGGAAAAGCTTGATTACAGGACAAAAACCCATGAATAATTCGGATAATAATGTTAAAGTGATAACAGAAATAAATCAGATTGAGAGGTAAGCTATGTCTGAAATTGCATATATATCAAAAGTGAAAATCGAGCATATTGCAGTACCAAACAACATGGCAATACTGCCACCTGATAATGAAGAGGTATTGTTTGGGGTGCATGGCGAGATAGCAAGTCATTACAAGCTTGTTTCAGGCACATTTGAACCACATGCTGCAACTCTTGATTACATAATTGCGTCAGCTGGTGGATGTTTAACTGGAACTTTTGGTGGGGCACTTGCAGGAAGAGGTGTGCTGCTGGGTGTTGAAGGACTAACTGCTGATGTCACAGGAGAGATCGAAAAAGAAGATGACAATGTGCTGGTTATTAAACGAATCCATGTAAAATATCAGCTTACTACATCAAGTGATTACAGAGATAAAGTGCTAAGAGCATATGAAGTACATGCTACAAAATGTCCAGTATACCGTTCACTTACCCCTGGAATAGCCATTACAACTGAGCTTGATTGGAATACGTCACAGTAATCATCAAAGATTATTTTAAATGGACGAACAAAAGTTGTTCTTATTTTGAGGTGTTGGAATGTTTATGAGGTTTCATGTGTTGGTTGCTCTAAAAAATATTTCTTTAGAAACGGTCAGATATCGACGGTAACAAAAAACTAAGAGCATCGTAACCAAAAAGGAGATGCTGAATGAAGGAATTAATTTTACTGGTAGCTGTAGCTGTACTTGCTGGTTGTTCAAATGTACCCCAAGAAGAGTTGGATGCAAAGATTCAGAAATGTACTGAAGCAGGCATGGAATACACCTACATGAAGGATTTTAGAGGTAAACCATATGATGTTACATGTGTTAGAAAGCATGACAATGAGAAGTAGGGTTAATATTGATTGCTTAAAATAAATATTGCTAATTAGAATACTCATATGTATACTTAAACCAGTTACTCCCATTATAGCCCCGTTTCCTGACTGCCATCAGGTGCGGGGTATATTTTTGTTACAATTCTGATAGCTACGGTGTTTGGCTATACAGGCATATCGTTTTCTGTAAATGCTATCTGCTTATAAATAGTACTGGCAACTACTGTGTCGTTTTTGCAACAGTGTTAGTTG
>CAIRBT010000043.1 GCA_903876875.1 uncultured Geobacteraceae bacterium | reverse complement strand
TCGTTTGCAAACGTCCCTCGATGAACACGGTTTTTCCTTTGGTCAGGTATTCTCCCGCGATTTCCGCCAGTCTGCCCCAGAGGATAACCTTGTGCCACTCGGTTCGCTCTTCCCATTCTCCACCTTTGTTTTTGAACTTCTCCGACGTTGCAAGGGAAAAACTTGCGACCGCCGTACCGGATGTCGTGTAACGAACTTCCGGATCCTTGCCTGTGTTCCCTATCAAGAGAACCTTGTTCAAACTTGCCATGACTGCCTCCTTGTTGGTTTTCCCGAACAGAGAGACAATCACCTATCCCAAGAGGAGAGGTTTGGTCTCCCGATCGGGATTGGTAAAATACCCGCCGCTGATAAGGCTTGTCGCGGGGTGCGGATACAAAAACCTGATTCAGCGCGATAGCCGAAACAGGTCTCAAATATTTCCGTATGTGAAGGGTAATAAAAAAGGCGCAGACCTTTTCGGACGCACCTATCTCTTCTGTTTCCCGTCGCCTTTACCCAAGGACGACCTGTTTGACGGTAAATCCACCGGGAAGGGGCGTGATGTTTGCCGGTCTTCCCTGAATTTCATCCCTGCCGGGGTGTTTCTCCTCTGGGCTTTCCAGAAGAGTTTGTCCAGGGGCGAAAAGGCCCTCGTGGAGTCTCTTTCGGTGAAAGAGTGTAAAATATGTTTCGGTTATTACCAGTCACACAAACTGATGTCAAGTGCTTTATTTTACTTGTAACACGCCGTATTTCATATCGTTTCACACTGTTTAATAAGCAAATCCAAGTCTACGCGGTGGCGAACGCCATGTGAGTTGAACATGGTACAATAAATCCATTAGAATAATTGACTTTAACGGGGGAAAGTTCGATAAATATGAGCAATTTACTGGAAGTATTCAGCCCTGATAGCTTCCCACCATGGGCAACGAAGGAGAAATGAATCGTGGCAATAGTCACCGATGAAGTCATTTCGTCAATTGCCGGTCGAGTTGTAGAAACGATCCATCCCGAGAAGATAATTCTGTTTGGTTCCCGTGCTTGGGGTAAACCGGGCGAAGCGAGCGATATTGATCTGTTTGTTGCCGTTGCCAATTCGAACCTGCCTTCCTGCCTCCGTGCAGTGCCTGTCTTTCGTGCCCTTCGCGGTATCGGTTTTCCTGTAGATGTTGTCGTGCAGACCCACGAAGAAGTTGAACAAAGCAGAAATGTCAGAAGTTTACTGACGTGGAGGGTTATAGAAGAGGGTAGGGTTGTCTGCGGATAGGACACCACGATACTTAATGACCTGGATTTGCTGGCTGTAGACACAGATATTAACAATCTGGCTGTAAATATATCCGATCGGACATTGATACAGATATATAATATTGGCAACAGTGGCGACTGCTCAGGCGGTCGCCTCTGTTGCCATGGGATAACTTACTTATGCTGCCGTTGCACCGGCTTCCGGTACCTTCTCTGCGGCAGGTGCCTTGGATGCTGATCCCTTTTTACCTTTTTCCTGATCTTCTGTCTTGTTAAGCGGATTCACAAACCCCCGTGGTGGCCGGTAATCCCAACCAATCATCGCACACATCTCCGCATTCAGAAGGTTTATCTCATCCTTGATATTCTGGCTCCTCACAAGGAATTCCTGAGCCTTGTCGAGTTGGATATTACTACTCCTGCCCATGTTCATTCGCAACTGGTAGAGTAAATTGTCGAGGGTGTTGAGCATGCCGATAAAGTCGCTCTGGTCCCTGGTTTTCCGGGAGATGACATCAAAATCATCTCGATTAACCTTCTCAAGCTTCCGTTCTTGCCACGACTTACCCCCATTCTTGCCTCTCTGGCCATCACTTCCATTCTTGTCCTTGTCTGCCATGTTCGCTCCTTTCCTGGTTAACTTCTTCCGGTAGCCCTGCGGGCCACTCCCGTTCCAAATCTGCCTGCCAGTTCCGAGAAGACCGTATCGTCAAATCTCTTCATGGTCAGGACCAGCATTTCGATTGCATTCATTTCGTTAATGACGTTGGCGTACCCCTGTTGCGCCGTGGTCAGGAGAACCCGTGTCCTGTTGGTCAATTGATCGACGTTCTTCATCCCGTCGAACAATAGCGCAAGCTGGCAGCTGCTGGGACTGGTGCCAGCCTTATTGTCCTTGTTTTGTGACTGAATCTGAGCTGAAAGATTTTGAAGTTGAGTCGCCTCCTGCAATAGATCAAGCAGCATATAGTACGCAAACGCCCTGGCGGTAACCGCTGAAAGCTTACCGATTACTTCATCTTCAGTGTTGGTGGCGATGGCGGTTTTCAGCACGAGGCTGATGGAAAGCGGAGTTGCGTTAAGAAACGGTACGTCATTGGTCACGTCAAGAGTCTGCTTCGCTTTCATCTTCCTTGAAATTGTCTGCATCCGGGTAGAAACGTACTGCATAAGATTCGCGTTGGCGTCCGTTATGGTGGTGCATACTCCGGCTGAATTCTTGCCCTGAGCTGTCCCGTCGATGAACGTATCGAAATCGGTATTCTTGTCGCAGGGAGGAATATAGCTGGCGACATAGGTGCTATTTGTCGTGGTGGGGGACTGCACCATCACGTCGCCGATGAAGCCCCTGATGAGCTTCACGTAGTTGGCGTTCATCCCCTTCTTGGTGGCCAGGTTATCCAGTACCGAGCCGCCACCGAAGATGTCGGTGATGTCACTGGGGCATCCTGCAGTTCCTCCCTGTGTCGCCTGTGAAACAACGTTGCCGGCTGGCGGTGCATTCCCCATGGCAGAATTCATCACTGCCGTAAGGTTGGTTTTCGAGGTTTGATAGAGGTCATTAACGCCGCTGGACACCATGAAGTCGTTCATTGAGTTGCTCATCTCGTTCTTCACGCTTTGGCTCATGATCGGCGAGAACGGCTCCGATGCGACGGCTACAAGGGCTTTTGCCGCTTTGCAGTCGTTCAACTGAATGTTGTTCAATCGGTCAGCAATCGCCTCCAGGGATTTAATGGTGTCAGCAACCTGGGGGGCCAGTGTCTTCATCGCAATGTCGAAAGCTGCTGCCGGTGCCGCCGACAGAATCCGTTGCAGTTTCTGAACAAGGTAATCGACATTCATGAAGCTGAAACCGCCAAGAAAGGCGTCAATCCCGCCGCAGCCGGACTTGATCGAGGGCAGGGTTACGGTAACGGGATAGTCCGTGCCATTGGGCCAGCGGGCGGAAAAAGATCCGCCGGTATAG
>CAIRBT010000042.1 GCA_903876875.1 uncultured Geobacteraceae bacterium | reverse complement strand
GCAGTATTGCTTGCGAGAACGCGCCTTCGCCCACCGCCACGTCCACGTAGTCGGTGATGCTGACCTGGTAGAACGTCTGCGAAATTACCATCTTTTTGATCCACGTTAGAGTATCAAGGGCTATCTGATACCCTACGCCGGTCATCTCTATCGTATCGCCAGTGGCGTTAAGGATAGTCTGACCGCGCAGCGATCTCAAGTTGTGCTTCTTCATTAACGCTTCTTGTATCTGTCTCGGATCCATCTAGAATGTCCTCCTTTTTGTACTCGCTGTTTTGGTTAGACTACATTACTGTGGTTCTGGAAACTTCGTTCAGGTTAGAACCGTCTGATACGAACGTGACGGTGAACACCTTGGCTGTCGTTGCTCCTGTTGATTTTTTTCGTAGGGGCGAACCTCGTGTTCGCCCGCCTTTGATCTTCTATAACAACAAACGGCAAGAAGTGTGGGAAATTAGCTCCGAACTCTTGCCGTTTGTTGATTCTCAATACCGGTACCTCTTGTGTGGTGACTGTTCCTTACATGACCGCTTTCAGGTATTCAGCCGTCTTTTCCCGTTTTTCTTTTTCCAGTGCTTTTGGATCAACTTCGATGAATTTCTCATCGGGAGTGATCTTGAACAACGGCTGCCCTTTCTGGACGATGGAACCGTCGCCGCTCTGGATGACAATCTTGTCGACCGTACCGGAGAAGGTGGCGCGAACCGTGTTGAACATCTTCATAACTTCGATGATGTAGAGTGCCTGACCTTTGTTGAAGTGCATCCCTTCCTGGACGAAAGTCGGCAGACCGGGGGCTTCCTGACCGTAGTACATACCGCCGCAGATGGCAACAATTTCATCGGCCTTGGTGGAAGGGGGTGGTACCAGGACTTTTTTCATACGTGCCTGCAACTCGCCATCAAACAGACATTCCGGAATCGTTACTTCAAGATCCTCTTCAACCTTGAACTCCCAGAAACTGGTTTTGCTGGCAATCAGGAACAACATGCCGAGCAGTTCCACACCGGCACCAAAGCCGAAGTGTGATGAGCGAATTCCGTCCCACTGCTCTGCCGTGAAGCCCCCCTGTGGAGCATCGTTTTCCAGCAGTGCCGTCAGCTTCGTATAGTCACAGTCACCAAGCCCGAAGGTTTCGTTAAGGGTTCCGTAGAAAGCGAGGGCTTTTTGCAGTACGTCATTGTCATGACCCCAGATAATTTCTGCGGCAGGGATACCGGCCCGGAAGGTCATGTTCAGGTACTTGTAGGTTTCATCCAGAATGGTAAGCGGGTTTTTCAACCAGACAACCTTACCTTCTTTCAGAACAAAGTTTTTACGGTTGAGACTGAGCCAACCGGCCAACAGATGGGGATCTTCGATAAACTTTTCGATGGGACGGGTGACCAGCGTTCCCTTCCGATCCAGCGTCTGGGACATGGCTTTTGCCACATCAGCCTGGTTCGGAAACTGCTCGGCAATCAGGGCTGCGTACTGTTTTTTCAGCTGGATAAAGGCATAGACCGGATCAATTTTGCTCGCTTCTTCCTTGAGCTGTCCCACCAGGGTCAGATACGGTACCACAAAACGGGTGGTCGGCTTGGCCATGACGTTGTAGCCAAGGAACCAGTTGACCAGACCGTAGTGGAATTCCAGGTTGGTACCCAGATCATTGCCCCGCAGGGTGGTGTGGCAGAGTACCCGTGCCATATGCTCATAACTGTCCAGACGAGTTTCCCCTTTGGTCAACAGCAGGGCGATGTTGGAGTCATAGGCTCCGGCAACCCGGTAACGCATGAACATACCGGTATCGGGGTTCACCATGCAGATACCCTGATCGTCACGGATCTCACCTTCAATCGGCTTGGACCAGTAGCGGATCATACCACCAGCGTGGGGTGACAGGGAGGAGTCGGTAGCGTTGAGACGCGCCTCTGCAGCGGCACCAAAGCGGGCAATCCGCTCCGGTTTCGGCAGGTTTTTCTTGTGACGTGCCACCAGAGCCATAGCTTCAACCAATGATTCGACGATGAAGAAATCGTCCTTGTCAGCCGGGTTGGTGAATTTCAGGCTGTAGCAAAGTTCCGTAACCCGGTGTTCAACCTGGATACGGGTGTTCACTTCCATGAAATAGTGACGGTCACGGTCAACAATGCACTCGAAGGTGGACGCCGAATCAAGTCCTACGGCCTGACCGAAACGGGCCGATTCTTCTTCCATCCGCTGGAGAACTTTCAGATCGCTCTCAAGGGCGGCAACTTCAGCTTTGCGTCCCCCCTTTTTAGCGGCGTCAATTGAGGCTTGCAGCATTTCCTGGGTGACGGAAACTTCCAGCAGTTTCTGCTCGTGCATCTGCAAGGAGCAGTCACGCCCGCCGAGGGAGATACACCAGTCGCCGTTGCCGAGCAGCTGGATTTCGTTGTGACGGGTCTGTTCGATGTTAAGCTCGACCAGCACGTTTTTGTTCTCGCCAATACCGTTGGCCTTAACTTCGTTGAGAACTTCACGCACCAGAGTCGGTGCTTCCGCAGAAGCCTCGGCAATCTGTTTTTCAGTCGGTTTCTTCACGGTCAGCAGGGAGGCACCAAGTATGCGCTGTCCCTTGCCGCCACCACCGCCGATGGCCTTGATACGGAACCGGCTCTGGGGATATTTGCGGAACAGGTCGGCAACTTCAGTCTGTACCTGATTGGCCAGCTCTTCGATGGAAAAGAGGTCGATGCCTTTCCGGTAGGAGGACATGAGGATGATGTCGGCCAGCACCGGCAGTTCCAGAGTGCTGTTGCCCAGATCGGCGGCATCACAGTCCAGTCCTTCGGCCTGGGCAAGCTTCACCAATTGCTCACGGGTCGGGTATTTTTTCAGCAGAGTGAGCGCCGTGATGTTGTTGATACCGGGAGTAACACTGACGTTTACCGCCAGGGCTGTCCGCTTTGCCTCATCCTTTTTGCCCGCTTTGGCCTGAGTTGCAGCACAGGGACCAATGAATTTGAGGCCGGCATTTTCGATGGTGGCGACAAACTCTTCATCTTCCGCCATGAAACCGTATCCGGCAAACACCGAGTCATAGCCGTTGTCTTTGGCGATGGTAATAATCTGGTTCATGCGCTCAACGCGTTCTTCCTTGGTGGCACCGCTGTAATCCGGTACCCGGTGGACGCGGGTCGAGTCGGTCAACTGACGAAGTTCGGGTGCCAGGGCGTTCGGATAGACAATGGAGTCTTTCTCCGACAGCAGGATGCCGAAGTGGCCGATGCCCATCTCACTGTAAACGTCCATGGCCTCTTTACGAATGGGGCCGCGGCAAACGATCAGCGGTTTCAGGTCTTCGCTGGCAAAGGAGCGAACCCAGGAGGATTGGGACAGGCTCAGGCGCCGCTCGCGGTGGATCAGGGGGTTGTGTGTATAATGGTCAGTCATTCTATGGTCTCCAATCTTCGGATTAGTTATTAATTAGTGAAACTCTCTCTGAATGCCACCCATCGGTGATGGTTTGTAGTGGCGCAGGAAGAAGTTCATGTTCTCCCCCAGAACCTTGCGCAGATCGGTCGGCATAACGATTGACGAGATCGAACCGAGGGCAAGACCTTCACGCGGATTCATCAACTCTTTCTCATAACGGGTGCTCAGAGCCGCTTCCTGAAGTTTCAGCCAGTCGGCAGCTTCCCGCTCGGCATCACGTTTTGCCGCGTTGCCATCCGTACCGGCGGCGACCCGCTCACTGGTACCTTTCTTGATCATTTCCGCCGCACTGCTTCTGATTTTACGCATTTCGTCCTTGTAGACGAATTCCTTACCAGCCGGCCCCATAACCGCCAGACGGGTGGTGGGGAGCGCCAGAACCAGATCGGCTCCGGTCGGGTAGTTGTTGTAAGAGGCGTAGGCACCGCCGTAGGCGTTACGCAGAATCAGCAGAATACGGGGTGTACGCACATCAACGATGGAGTCGAGCATGGAACGACCGGCCTGCACAATACCGCGTGATTCCTGCTCACGTCCCGGCAGGAAGCCGGTGGTGTCTTCCATAAAGATGATCGGAATATTGTAAATGTTGCAGAAACGGACGAAACGGGCAATTTTCACTGCCGAATCGCAATCGATCTGGCCGGAGGAGACGGCACTGTTGTTGGCACAGAAACCAACCACGTTGCCGTCAAGGCGACCAAAGGCGGTGACTACTTCACGGGCACGATCCGGCTGCAACTCAAAGTAATCGCCATGGTCACAGATCTGCTGAATGATGATCGACACGTCGAAGGGGGTATTAAAACCGGTCGGCGAGTTGAAGGCTTTTTTCAGCAGGGTATTGATTTCCCAGGTTTTCCGATCCAGCGGATCGCTGGTCGGCTGATAGGGAGCCATGACGCTGTTGTTGTCCGGAATGTAGGAAAGAAGACGCAGGGAGGTACGGAGGGCAGCCACTTCATCGTTGACCGTCAGGTCGGCAACGCCGGTTTTGCCGTGAACTTTTGGTCCACCCAGCTCTTCCGGAGTGATATCCTCGCCCAGTACGGATTTAACAACACCGGGGCCGGTCAGACCGAAGAAGGTGTCATTCGGCTGGATAACAAAGCTCCCCTGCCGTGGCAGGTAGCTGCCACCGCCGGCATTGAAGCCGAACATACACATGATGGAGGGCACCACGCCACTAATCTTGCGCAGGGCGGTAAAGGCTTCGGCATACCCATCAAGGCCGCCAACGCCAGCCGGAACGAAGGCACCGGCACTGTCGTTCATGCCGATAACCGGAATGCCCTTTTCGCCTGCCATGTTGAACAGTTTTGCCAATTTGCTGCCGTTGGTAGCGTCGATTGATCCGGCGCGCACCGTGAAATCATGGCCGTAGATGGCGACGTCACGACCGTCTACGTTGATGATACCGGTCACCAGGGAGGCACCGTCAAGGTTCTTGCCCCAGTTCTGGAACAGGATGTTGGGCTGGCTTGCGGTCAGGGTACGAATACGTTCCCACACGGTCATACGCTTCTTGAAATGCTGCTTTTCGATCTGATCGATGCTGACCGAGTGAATCGGACGCTGGATCAGTTCATGGCCGGCGTGCATCGCCTCTTCATAGCCGCCTGTTTTGCCCGGAATCTCCCCGGGAATCATGAAATCAAGGGTTTCGGCAGGGGCAAACGGGTTCTTCAGTGACGGTTTAATTGCTGGTTTTGACATCTTCGCCATCCTTCCAGTTTAATGTGAATCCAACTTTATATGGGGTTTTACTTCGATCAGCTTCTATCGTGTGACAACAGCCAACACTTTGACTTCCGAACCATCCCGTGACAGGAGCCGGTGTTTTAGTGACGAATCAAAATAGACACAGTCCCCCTTTTCCAGAATGATCCGCTTATCTTCCAGCACCAGTTCGGCAACCCCCTCCATGATAAAGAGGAACTCTTCCCCATCGTGGCTGTAGGTATTCTCTTCAAGGGCTTTTTCGGTGATGGAGAGCAGAAACGGCTCCATCTTTTTATTCTGCTTATGGAAAGACAGGGACTCGTACGAGTACCCCTGACTGGTGCCGGCTTTTGAGATAACCCGGGGGATGGCTTTCCGCTCGTGGGAACGGACAACCTCGTACCGGCACTCTTCCTCTTCTTCGGTGAAGAAGAGGCCTATTTTAACATCAAAGAATTTTGCAATTCGGGAGAGAGTGGCAATCGGGGGTGAAACATTGTTGTTTTCAATCTGGGAAATGAGGGCCGGTGAAAACCCCGTTTCCTTGGCAACTGCCTGAAGGGTAAGCTTTTTTGAAAGGCGGAGCTTTTTTATTTTAGCCCCAATGTTGAACTCGCGCATTCAACCCCCTCATAGCAAAAGTAAAACTCAATTTCCGTGCGGGGTTTGTATACAATTTGCTTTACAATGTCAATAAAATTCATTCACTGCGAGCCAAAAAGCAACAACATTGATAAAATAAGTTTATTTATAATAAAACAGCATATTATTCCGGCAAGGAGCGTGCCAGCAGTTGGAGCGTGTGAACCACCTCCACAGCCGATCCGTGCTGTTTTAGTCCATCGGACAGCTGCATCATACAACCGGGGCAGCCGGTGGCCACCGCCTGGGCACCGGTGGCCATGATCGCCTCGCTCTTGACATCGTTAATGGCCATGGAAGAGCCGTAGTGATACACGTTGAACGTCCCCCCCAGACCACAGCAGCGGTCGGCACCGGCCATCTCAACCAGTTCAATGCCGGGGGTACTTTTCAGCAGTTCACGGGGTTGTTTTACGATGCCGTGGGTTCGCAAATGGCAGGGGTCATGGTAGGTAACGCGGAGCGCATCCCCCCCCCCGGTTGCCACCGGGTCGAGCCCCAACTGCCGAAGCAGCGCGGAGGCATCAATACTTTTTTTGGCCAGGGCATCGAGTCGTTCACGCAGTTCCGGGTTGCGTTTACCAATCACCAGCGGGTAGAGACGATGCAGTGCACCGCCGCAGGTGGCACAGGCGGTCATCACATAGTCAACTTCATATTTTTCAAATTCCACCAGATTTCTCTCGGCCAGGTCGCGCACCGTGGCCAGATCCCCCCCCGACATACCAGGGAGTCCGCAGCACTGCTGTTCCTTCGGGATGATGATGGTGCATCCCAGATGGCGGAACAGCTTCAGAACCGCTTCCCCCACCTCCGTATAGACAAAGTTGGTCATACAACCGACAAAGAAGGCGATGCGCGGCTTGCCCGGTTCACCCGGAATGACCTCGGGGTGACGATCAATGAAGGTATCCTTGGCAATTTCCGGAATATAGCGCGTGTTTCCGACAAAGGGGAGCGGAAAACGGAGTCGAAGACCGGAGGTTTCGGGAACCTTTTTGAAGAAGAGCGGGCCGAAGAGGGATGCCATTTTCCCCCCCATTTTCATGCGAGAGCGGCTTTTAATCACCTGCCCCACGGCGGCATGGAAGGTGGTGAGCCCCCGCTTCCGCGCCAGTGATTCACGGGCAGCGATGACGATTTCATCGGTCGGCACATCGTTGGGGCATTTGTCAACACAACTGCCGCAGAGCAGGCATTTGGACATCGCCTGATAGGTTTCGTCGTCAAGGGTGATATCATCCCCCAGCAGATGCTGAGCCAGTGCCACCTTCCCCCGTGCCACCGCCGGTTCACGCTGAAAGGCGGTGAAAGCGGGACAATTCTGGCGACAGGCACCGCATTTAACACATTTTTTCAGTTGATCTTCAACCCGTTTGAGCGGGTCTATTGTCTGATCTGACATGGGAAAACCTTTCTCTGCTGACAGCGGGGAGTGAGCGAATTACCGGGAAGACGTTGGCCACGCTTTGCTTTGCCCAAGCTACCCGGCGTCTTCAAATCCCCCTGCCCTGTGATGGTAACAGCCATCGTACTCAAATTGCTACCCGATTACAAACCATTTCGCACCCAGCCCCTGAACTCCCCCCAGAAAGACCAGCCTAACTGGTCATAATGACCAGTTGCCACAAGACCTCGATAAAATATAACATTCTGACATTTATTGATTATTAAAATAACCCTCCAATTAACGTGCAACAGCATTATATTTTTGAGACTAGGTACCACACACGTTGTTGTTCCCTGTATATTCATGTAGTTAGCAATTTCTATCACTACCGGATTTCCCCCAAATACCCTGCTAAAAACGCCCGCCCCACCCGCTCAATCAGAAAAAAAAACGCAACGGGACACTTCTCATTAAAAATTATGTTTGACTAAAATTTTAACTACTGCTATAAGCCGCCAACAGAATTGAAAGCAATATACGTTATATTAATAATAATACATATTTACAATAATTAATGACTGTTTAACAGGTAAAAGTCGCGCTCTTTTTATTTGATTTTGAATAAATAAATGTGACATTACTAACAGAACCGCATGAATCGTGAGGGGAATACAGGCCGGAACCCGTAACGCTATCAAAGGGAGAACGTATAATGAATAATCTGTTGCTGTGCATAGTGGGAGTGCTGCTCGCACTACCGGCCGGAGTTTTCGGCCAGGAGGAGTACGTCACCGCTCCGGCCGAAACCGCCACCATTATTCGCAAGGTCAAATTACGGCGGGAACCCCGCAACAACAGCCTCCCCTACCGCTATCTGACCAAGGGGGAGCAGGTTTCCCTTGTGGGCATGCGGGGGAACTGGAGCGAGATTGAAACCCGCTGGAAGTTCGACAGCGGTGCCCCCATGACCGGCTTTGTACCCACAACCTCCCTGAATCGGGATACGCGCATCGTGGCACCAACCCCGACCCCAGCCGCGGCCAGCACCAGCACAACGGCACACGCAGCCCCCCCCACCGTACTCATTAGCACAACGGCGCACACAGAGATTCCGGTCGCCACCTGGCAGGTAATTGGCATGGCCGGCCCCACGAATGCCTACCTCCTCACACCGGACAGTACGGTACGGAGCATGGAGTTGGGCGAAATTGTCAATGAATTACAAAAAAGCAGTGCCGAAACCAGACAGTTCAAAACCCAACTGGCCGAGCAGAAGGAAATCGCCGCCCGGCTCGCAGCCGAGTTACGGCTCCTCAAAGAACAACGCGACCAGACCAGATTTACGGTTCCGACCTGGATTATGGGGGAATTTCTGGAGGCCCGACTCAATAATTATCCGGTGGGGCTGCAATCGTCCGACACCAAATGCATTATCCGTTTGCATAATCAGGACTGGCTGGCCAGTCAGGAGAGCCTGGCAGGCATCGCCACCGAGATGTGGACCGACCCGAATTACACCTATCTGCTGGTGCCACCCAAGCGGGTAACCATTTCCATCGGCCAGCCACCCCCCTAAGGTCGGGGCGCAGCCGGTTAACAGACCTACGGACAGAGGAGAATCAGAAAAATGAACCGCATTGAAAAATTCAAAGACATTATGAGCCACAATACACGAGCCATCAAAATCGGCATTGCGGCGACCGCCGTCATCGGCACCGCCTACTGTTTTGCCAGCTATGCCCCCATCGCCTCCGTCGGCAGCAAAAAAATCACCTATCGGGATGTGTACGGCCTCTCCGGCACCATCACCGAACTGATGAATATCACCGGCACCAAGACCACCGGCAGCCCCCGCCTGAACGCCTTTCAGACGTTTCTGGTGACCGCCGCCGAACAGGAGATCCTTAACGCCGAGAAAATCAGGATCAATCAGGAGCCGGCCACGCAGATACTCATGAACAGCACCCCCTTTCGGGGTGTCCTGGATACCCGGCGAAAAGCCCTGAGCGAGGAGCGCTTCTACCGGCTCTACGTGGAACCGACCGCCACCGGCGAAGTATTTACCCAATATTACAATGCCCGCGATCCCAAAAGAAAGCAGGCCGCCGCTATCCTTGAACAGGCCAGAACCAGCGGGGTAGCCGCCGCCGGGCAGCAGGCCGGCATCCAACCCCAGGAGATCACCGTGGCACGTTCCACCGACAGTGCCCCGCTCTTTGAGGCAGCCCGAAGTCACGGTGCCGGGCAGGTCATCGACCGACTGATCGAAGATGGCGGCGGCTTCTCCATCGCCCAGATCAAGAGCATGGAGGACAAAAGCTTGGTGTTGAACAGTCTCTATATTCCCCGTACCCCAATTGGCGACTTCATCAAAAGCAAACTGGCCGAATTCAAGATACCCCTGACCGTCACCCCCTATTCCCTGTATCGCCTGTCGGAACTGTCCCTCCCCGGGATGGTATTTGCCCCGCAAAAGGAGGAGAAAAACAGTGCCACTCCCGCAAAGCCGTAACGTCGGCACCCTGACAATTCTCGTTCTCTGCACCGGCCTGTTCCTGGCAGCACCACTCTGCCACGCCGAAAGCGAACGTTCCAATCCGTTTACCGGTAAAAAAAACGGTAAAGAATCAACCGGCACTAAAGAGTCCAGCGGCAAACCATCGGAGCCGCTCCCCCCCCTGCCATCACCCGGTTCTGCCAGCGGCATTCCAGGGGACAAGAAGGACTCTCCCGCCACCATCTGGCACATTGTTGGCATCAGCAGCAACCTGGTGTCCCTCGTGGATAAAAATGACCGGTTACTGGTGTTGAAAAACGGCGACGACATCGGCGACTGCGTGGTTGCCTACCCCCAGATAGAATGCCGATCCAGCGAGCTGGCAAAGGCCAGAACCGCCCCGGCAACACAACGGGGTACTACAAAAGGGGGGAGCGAGCGGAGCCGCAAGGGAAATCGGAAGAGTGTTCAGAAAAAACCGTCACAGAACGCCGAAACCACCGGAGTAACAGCCGTCGTACAACCGGCTCCTGCTGCCGAATCGGCACCGCTCAAGACCCCCGAAATCGTCGTCCAGAAACCGGCGTCCCGTACGCTTTCCCCACCGACGTGGTTCGGTACCGGAACATTGGTCGAGCACAAGGGCACAGGTGAGGTTGATCTGGTTGTGGAGAAGGGCACCATCAAAGCCATGCGGGTAACCAAAGGGAAGACGGCACAGATAGAGCGTACCATGGGGCCATACATTACCGCCCGCTCCGAAGATGATTATTACACCTATCTGAAGGTCGACGGACTGAACATTAAGGAGACACCACAATGACAATCATCGGAACCCTCAGTCAGAGGATCGTTGCCTGCGCCATTCTGGCCGCCCTCCTCCCCCTCGCCGGTTGCGCCGGTGTCAAACAGAAGCAGGAGTTAACCAGCACCAAGGGATTGACCACCCTGGAGCAACGGGGGAGCAGCGAACTGGCCGACACCCCTTCGATCACCAAGGTCAAGCTCCAGAAGGATAGCTTTGTGATTAAGGAGCCCCAACTGGGATTGCCGGAAGAGCTTGACCGCCAGGTCACCGCCGAGTTTCACAATACCGAGGTGGACAAGATTCTCTACACCGTGGGCAAAGCCTATGGCTTCAACACCATCTACCAGCCCCAAAACCATGACCGCGCCAATGGAGAAGTATCACAGCAGGTCACGGCCAACAGCTCCACCAAGACCGGGGGTGCCAAAGAGGTTAACATTTCCAGTTCGGCCCAGGGGAGCGTGGCAAAAAACGACCACGCGCCGGTCAGCATCACCTTTCAGGGGAAGCTCAGCGACTTCCTGAAGGCACTCTCCATGGCCAGCGGCTATTTCATCACCTATGAGAATGACGCCCTGGTGGTCAAGGAGACCGAACAGTTCAGCGTGGCGGTCCCCTCCTATCCGGAGATGCTCAAAGAGGTGGAAAACAGTATCCGCACCCTGGGAGGGCATAGCATCGCCTACGACCGCTTTTCCGCCGCCATCAGCTTTTCCTGTAACCGGAACTCGCTACAGGACATCAAGGAGCTTTGCCGGGGACTCCGCAACAACGCCTCCCTGGTCACCATGCGGGTGCTGCTGCTCAGCGTCCAACTCAATGACAGCTCCTTCCGGGGCATCGACTGGAGCCAACTGTCACTGGGATACAAGGGGCAGGCCCTCCCCAACTTCGGCAACAAAGCCCGCTGGGCGGCGGCCAGCAACAGCAGCAGCAGCGGCTCTTCCGGCAGCTCCACCGTCTATCGCCCCTCCGGGGGGGTCGGCGTCATGGGTACCTCCACCGGTGCCAGCCTGTTTCTGGAATCCAGCAACTTCAGTTTTGGCCTGGTGTCCAACTTTCTGGACAGCTACGGCAGTACCAATATCCTGCAAAATGCCAATGTGGAGGCCATGTCCGGCACCCGTGGCCTGCTGACGGCGGTGACCGAAACCCCCTACGTCTCGGAGATTTCACTCTCGTCCCTCACCTCCCAGACCGCCACCATTGCCCAGGGGTTCAAGACCACCACGGCCAAAAGCGGCGTCGAACTGGATATCACCCCCTACTACAGCAAGAGCGACGGCAGCCTGACCATCGCCCTTAAAATCAATGTGCTGGGGGTCAACCGCTACGTGACCCTGTCGGCCGGCAGTCAGATGGGGATCATCAGCCAGCCGGAAACATCCAAAAAGACCGTGGAGACCACCCTGCGCATGAGCCCCTGGCAGGTGGCCATCATCGGTGGTCTGGTCAACGAACAGACCAACTACAGCTCCACCGGACTCCCCCTTGATACCACCCTGACCAAAAGCTACGGCAACACCAAGACCAAGGAAGAGCTGGTGGTGGTAGTCAAACCGTCGATCATCGAATTTGAATAGCAGCACGCCTGGCAGCCCCAGGCTATATCGCCCCCGGAGGGGGACACCCACAAAGGAGAAACATCATGAAAACAGACAACCCCACACCCCGTGACAGAAGCCTGTTACACAACCGCAAAGGCTTCACCCTGATCGAAGTCATGGCCGTTCTGGTACTGCTGAGCGTCGTGGCAGCGGTGGCCTACGGCAAGTTTGCCGCCCCCATCGCCCGTTCCCAGGCCGATGCCAATGCGACCAGACTGGCTCGTAATCTGAACGACATCCAGAAAGCGGTACAGGCTTACCAGATGAACAATAATGGGACAAACCCAGCTACGGTAAGCGATTTAACGGCTTATTTAACAACATTTCCTGCAGGCAGTGCGATAACCTCCTTTACGGGCACCATGACAGCCACAAGTTCACTTACCCTTACCACCCAAGCTGCAGCCGACACTTGCACACGATACAACACACTCTATGGGGAAGGCGTAACACCGGCACCATGCGCGGTATCTGGTGAAGTAGCCACAGTAACGAGGGCAGGTTTGCTTGTTGTTTCTTCAATGCTATAACCCATTTAAAAACACCCGCACCCAGTAGAGAGATCGAGGCCATAATGAATATGCCATATTACCGCATAATGACCCGCAACTCAGGCTTTACCCTGATTGAAGTCATGGCAACCCTGATCCTGCTGGGGCTGGTCACCGCCCTGTCGGTGCAGCGCTTCATGCCGGTCGACTCCTTCAGCAC
Organism: uncultured Geobacteraceae bacterium; assembly: GCA_903876875.1. GTDB lineage: Bacteria > Desulfobacterota > Desulfuromonadia > Geobacterales > Pseudopelobacteraceae > JACRCG01. The sequence continues at coordinate 11,300 of CAIRBT010000042.1, read as the reverse complement.
CGAGTCGGCCGGCAGCCTGACCGGCTCCCTGGGAAGCATCCAGGGAGCCTATAACGCCTATGTGAGCGATAAAAATCAGCCACCAGCCTTTGGTAGCGACAATAACGCCCTCGGGGACAGCTCCTTCGTGCCGGTCTACCTGTTCATCCCCCGGCCACCGAAGGGCTTCGACAGCGGTTACGGCATCTCCGGCTTCGTGTTGGGGCAACGGAGCGACCACTCCACCCCCAACAACGGGGTGTATATCTGTGCCAAGGCCGCCGGGTTGACCGCTACCAGCGTCCCCTACCGGGCGATTTTAAAGAGTGCAGCCGCCCTGTCGGCCAACAAATTTTTCTACAACTACAACTGCCCCGCCACCAGTTCACTCGCCAGCGATCCGTCTTCTGCCAGCGACGTCTTTGTAACGTGCTGGATCGTGCGAAACTAAAGGGGGCCGGATACCGCCATGCGCAAACTCAGCAACTACCTGCTTGAACAGCAGCTGATCACCACCGAAGAGCTTGAGATCGGCCAGCGAGAACATGCCGTAACCGGCCAGAACCTGGGAAGTACCCTGGTGGCCAACGGCTTCCTCCGTCGTAAACAGTTGCGGGCCGCCCTCCTTGAGATCGACCCGGCCGCCCTCATGGGGGAAGAGGATCTCTCCTCCGAGCTCAAACTCCCCCGTGACTTCATGCTGGCCACCAGCACCATTGTCGCCGGCGACCTGGGGGACGAGCTGGTCATCGCCACCCTGCACCCGGATCCAGAGTACGTTTATAGCGGCATGACAGAGCGGATGCCGAACAAGACCATCCGCATGGGCTCGGCCGCCGTTCTGGAAATCCACCGCAAGCTGCGCACCATGACCGAAAGCAGCGGTGTCCTGGATCGCATCAAAGTGGCTGAGGATGAGGACGTCAACCGGATCATTGAGACGGTGCTCAACGAGGCGGTGCGAATCCGGGCCACGGACATCCACCTGGAGCCGACCGACCACGCCTTTAATATCCGTTTCCGGGTTGATACGGTCATGAGTCATGAGTTCACCCTCCCCCTGGGTAAATATGACCGGATCATCGCCCGTATCAAAGACCGGGCAAGTATGGACGTCTCCGACAAGCGGAACCCCCAGGATGGGGCCTTTTCCTTTACCCGCCACGGCGTGACCATCGACTGCCGTGTGGCCAGCGTACTGACCGCCTATGGCGAAAAGCTGGCCCTCCGGCTCCTTAACAAGGATACGGTACTGATCGACATCAGGGACCTCGGGATCGCCCGCACCGAAGAGTGGCTGGAGTTGACCCGCCAGCGGGACGGTATTATTCTGGTTTCGGGGCCAACCGGTTCGGGGAAATCCACCACCCTCTACAGCACCCTGATGTCCATTGACCGACTGCACCGTCAGGTCTACACCTGCGAAGACCCGGTCGAGTACCGGATCCCCTACATCAACCAGTGCCAGATCAATTACAACAACGAGCCACCCTTCGATTACGCCGCCTTCGGTCGGGCCATCCTGCGACTCAACCCGGACGTCATCGTCTTCGGCGAGTTGCGGGATGAAGAAACGGTCAAATATGCCATCCGGAGTGCCGAGACCGGCCACCTGGTCTACGGGACGGTGCATAACAACGACGCCCCCACCGCCATCTCCCGCCTCACCGAGCTGGGTGCCACCATCGAGCACCTTAAACACCTGATCCGGGGGGTTCTGGTGCAGCGTCTGGCTCGCAAACTCTGTAACAGCTGCCGGGGAGCCGGTTGCGCCGAATGTCGGGGTGGCTACCATGGCATGGTGCCGATAGTGGAATTCGTGGCACTCCGTTCACCAGAGGATGTAACGGCACTGCACGAGCGACGGCTTCCCTACTACACCTTTCTGGATGACGCAGCCGCTAAGACCGCCGCCGGTCTCACCGACTGCCGGGAGCTGTCCCGTATCACCGCCCAGGAGATGAAGTTCTGCCGGGATGGCCGCTGTTCGGTGCCAAACTACAGCCAATGTAATAACTATCTGAACTAACAGGGAACCGTCATGTCCTATAAAGTTACCTACATGCATAATGGAGTTAAGGCACAGACCAAGCTGGATGGCGATCTGGCCGATATCCGTGCCAAGCTGCGAGCCGAGCATAAGACCCTGATACAGGCTCGCAAAGAGCTTCAGCTGTTTCACAAGCAGGTGTCGGTAGAGGCCAAGGTAGCCTTTCTGGAGAACCTGGCCGACCAGCTTACCGCCGGTGTGCCGCTCTCCCGTTCCTTGGAAAACGTGCTCTATTCCCTGGGTTCCGGTTCCCCCATGCAACCGGTCACCGAAAACATTCTGGCCACGGTACGGGAGGGGAAGCCGCTCTCCAAAGCCATGGAAACCTACGAGCAGATTTTCGGCAAATCGGTCATCGCCATGGTCTACGCCTCGGAAAACTCCGGCAGGTTGGGGCAGACCCTCGGAAGTTCGGCCCAGTACATCCAGAACATGGCCGAGATCATCGCCACCATGCGCAAGCAGTTGACCTATCCGGTGGCCTCCCTGGTAGCCGGTCTGTCAGCCATGACCTTTTTCGGCAAATTTGTGCTCCCCCGACTGCTGAACTCCCCCCTGCTGAAGAATGCCGAGGGAGATAAATCACTGAACGCCATCATGACCACTCTCAGGATCGCCAGCAGCGTGATCCCCTGGCTGTCACTTTCCATCCTGGTGACAGCCGTCGTGGTCTTTCTAGCCTACCGTCAGAATCCTGAACGGGTGGACCGACTTATGACCAAAATCCCTTGGTTGAACGCCGTCCTGTCACAGCGCGCCTATTTCGTGGCCTTCTCCACCATGGCCAAACTGACCTCGGTCGGAGTTCCCCTGGACACCAGCATCAACATCGTCTGGCACTCCACCCACCTCCACACGGTCAAGAGCGAGTTTGCAGCAGCATACAACGCCCTCAAGCAGGAGGGCGTCTCCTTTGCCCGCAAGCTGCACGCCTTGACGGCGGTAGAGCGGAGCATGCTAGAGATGGCACTCACCATGGATCGCCAGGTTGCTAACTTCGAGCGGGTGGCTCAACGATTCCACACCATGTATATCCGGAAGATGAGCAAACTTGGGCCGATTATCTATACCATCGCCATGATTCTCGGTTTCTGCATGGTGGCATTAATGATTTCGGCCATCCTGATCCCCAACCTGAAGATGATGAACAGTCTCCAGAACGGGTTAAAATAATTCTACCGCAGAAGGAGCAATAAGCCATGTTCGACAGGCTCTTTAAACGCCAGCACGATAAAAATAACGACCGGTCAGTGGAACACGAAGTATACCTTGTCGAATCACAACATATCGAAAAAAGGGATATCATCACCTACATCACCCACCGGGTGGACGAGATGTTGGGAACCCGGGATTTCTACTACGGCTATGTTTACAGCAACGGTCTACTTACCTATTATGCGGCCGTCTCCAAAAGCCACGACACCGGCAGGTTCCCCATGGTGGCACCGGCATTGATCGAACGGGGGCGTTTTGTGCTGCGACGCGGCAGCAAAGTGACCCTCTTCAACCATGATACCGTGGGGGATATTGTCTGTGTCATCGGCAGCAATGAGCAGGAGGGGATCGACCTTGACCTGTACACCCCTTCGGCACCGCTGCCGGAAACCTTGCGACTCAAATGGTCATTGGGCAAACCCTATGTCAACGCCATCGCCATCAGTGGCGCCATCTTCGCGGTAGCCATGGCCTTCTACCTGTACAGCAGCACCGCCTATGAAGAGCTGTCAACGGCAGCTCGGCAGGCAGGCGCAAAAAGCCCGACAAAGACGGCGTCAGCGGCAACCGGACTCCCGGACTTCTCCCGATTGGTGGATACGGTCAGCAGCAAAATTGACGGCAAGGCGGTCATCAGGGAGGTCAAAATCGACAAGGGGAAACTGCTGATGAAGCTTCAGTTCACCGACCGGGATAATGCCCGAGACTTTATACGGGAAAATGGGGGCGAATACGCCGATGACAAAGTTACTGTCGGCTGGGCATTAGAAGGTAACAAGGAGGGGGCCGGAGGCAAATAACTTTCGGACGGGAGAATAAGGATATGAAGATTAATTACTATGCCATACCGACTCTACTGACTGCCGCCGCGCTGGTGGCCGCCTTCAACGGCGTGTCAGCCAAGAAAAATGCCGAACTGGCCAAGAGTCAGATAGTACTCCGGGATACGGACACCGGAAAAAGTGACTCGCCCAAGACCGCCGAAATTATCTCGGCGGCCAACGCCATAGAGGAATTTGCCGCCAAGGCAAAACTCCCCCTGTCAATAGAGATCAAGAGCCGGGAAATAACCATGAGTAGTGCGCAGAAGAAATCGACCGCACCACTTAACCCCAAGGCACAACCGCCACGGCCCGCCACGCCAGCGGAAGGAACCGGGGAGCAAGGGGAGGATAAGGACAAAACCCTTCAAAATCCGACCGAGGTGCTCTCTTTTTTCCGTGATGTGGGAAGCCTCCCCTATAAGATGTCTTACAAAAGTCTCTGCATCGGCCTTGACTGCAAATCCGCCATTGAGGCGGTCATCTCTTTTGGCGAAGAGACAACAACCAAACCATCACCGGAAGTTGCTGCGGAAGGCGCCACCAAAGCACCTCCAAAGGCAAACCCATGAGGAGGCTTCCGATATGGCTAGACTGATACAGAGGAAACCTGTCACAAAAACTCTCGTGACCAACCAGCAGGGGTTTCTGTTGATTGAAACCATACTGGCCATGGTGCTGGCCACCGGGGTGGTGGTGACGGTCATGAAGTCCGGCGACATCGCCGCCACTGCCAAACGGGTTTATACCGGCATGACCGCCAAAAGCAGCATGAACTTGGCACGGGATTTCCTGGTACAGAAGGCACGCATCATCGGCGGCACCCAGGTACATTATCTGCTGCCAGCACCAACAACGGTCATTACCGGCAATGCCCAATATAATGGGCTGCCGCTCTCCATTCCAGTTAACGCCAATGACGAGTTCGGCACCCCCTACCTCTACTGTGCCTGGGACACGACCCATGCTAACGTTACCGGCACCACCTACAACGGCTACGCCAGTGATCAGACCGCACCACCATCCAGCGGACTCGTCGGACGACTGATTTCGGCTGGTTCGGACAAAACCTTCAGCACCAGCTGCTCGAACAGCATCAGCCAGAGTGACGACATTGTACTCGATATCTACGAGAGCACGGTTTTTTCAGCCAACGGCGGCATCGGCGGTTGGCAGTACAATCAGGATGGACAAATCCCCTTTGTGGGGCTCCTCAATCCCAACTCCCGCCTGGGACTGGGCACCACACCTACCTCCGAGCACCCCCCCACCCACCGCTTGGAGCTTCCGGGCGGCACCACCGTGACCGAGGGGATCGCCCTGGGGGACGTGGAAATTTTCCGGAGCGGCGACAACTCCCTTGCCATCAACGGCAGCCTACAGGTCAATAATGGTTCCACCGAACTGTTCAGCGTATCGGGCAATGGCAGCATCCGCATAAACGGCAAGTCGGGCGACAGCAAACAGGTCCTTATGTCCAATGGCCCCAATAGCGCACCAACCTGGACCGATCCGGCCAATGGTGGGTCTATCACTATCGAAGGCGACGGTACAATTACTAAGGGCACCTGGCACGGCTCCATCATTGAGACCAAATACGGCGGCACCGGCGTTGATGCATCGGATATCATCGATGGTCAGCTGCTCATCGGCAAGAGTACCGGTATATTTAACAAAAGCTTCCTGACCGGTACAGTCAATCAGGTCAACATTACCAACGGCCCCGGCTCCATCACCCTCTCCCTCCCCCAGGACATTGAAAAAACCAGTACCCCCATCTTTGGCGGACTGACCCTCAATGGCAACCTGAACATGGCAGGGCAACTGCTGCTGAATGGCAATGCGGGCACATCGGGCTATGTGCTGACATCCCTCGGACCCGGCTTGGCACCGGCCTGGAACCCGGCCAATACCGGATCGTTTACCGATGATACCCGTCGCAACCTGCGGGGTGGCACTGCCGCCCTGGCGGCAAATACCAGCGGCTATGACAACATCGCCATCGGCTACAACGCATTAACGAACAACAGCAGCAGCTCCAACACGGCACTTGGTTCGTACGCCGGTTACACCGACAGCACCGGCAGCAACAATCTCTTTCTGGGCTACCGTGCCGGTTATTACCAGACCGGCAGCAACACGATCGTTCTGGATGTGCTTGATCGTAAAAACGCCAGCGGCGAGAGTTCATCCTCTCCCATTTTTATCACCACCGATGCCAGTACGGCCAACCAGAGCATCAAGTTGAACGGTAATGTAACGGTCAATGGCGGGTTGATTCTGGGCGGGCCGTTAATGGCTAACAACAGTGTCGGCACTACCGGTCTGGTGCTGGCTTCCCAAGGAGCCGGACTCCCCCCGGCCTGGAAGGATCTCTCGGCACAAATGCTTCAGGAAGATGCCCTCGGTAACCTCAAAGGCGGCACCGGTGCTCTGGCAAATAACTCAACCGGCACATACAATCTGGCACTGGGGTATCAGGCACTCAATCAACTAACGGGTGTCGCCCCCCCGCCTGTTACTGTGAATGGGAACATGAATGTCGCCATGGGTTACAAGGCTCTGGCTCTGGGAAAATACGTAACGGGAAGTGTTGCCATTGGCCCCTTCACAATGAACAACGTAGAGGACACAACGGCTAGAACATACAACAATGTTGCCATTGGTCAGAGTGCATTAACTGGTTTTAAATCGGGGAATGGCAATACGGTTATTGGAAATCAGGCACTCACAGCATCCGGTTCTTTTTCGTCCAATACTGTCGTTGGTAACGCAGCGGGGCCTAGTTTTTTCAAAGTGACTACACCCGGCTCAAACAACCTCTTTTTGGGATTTTGGGCGGGATATTATGAAACAGGCAGTGGTACCATTATACTTGACGTGTATAGCCGTAGTGACAAGAGTAACCAAGCCGCCAACGCCCCTATTTACATTACTGCCAGCACAAATGGTGCCGCTTCCCAGACCATCAAACTCAACGGCAACGTCGCCATCAGCAACAACCTCACCGTTACCGGCGGCACATCAACATTTGCCGATCTTAACCTACAGGGGAAACTGCTGTTAGGTAGCGGCAACAGTGCCGGCACCCTCAACCAGGTGCTGACCTCCCAGGGTCCCAATCTCCCCCCGATTTGGAAAGATGCCACGGGTAACAGCGGCACCTGGCAGGGTAATGTTATCGGCACTCAATACGGCGGCACCGGCCTTGACGCCTCGGGCGTAACCGACGGCAAACTATTAATCGGCAAAAGCACTGGCAGTTTTGCCCTGTCTACTCTCACCGGCACCGCCGACCAGGTCACCGTAACCAACGGTCCCGGCTCGATTATACTCTCCCTCCCCCAGAGCATCGCCAGCACCAGCAGTCCGACCTTTGCCGGGCTTACCTTAAACGGCCCGTTGACCGCCAACAGTAGCGTTGGAACCTCCGGATATGCACTGGTCTCCCAAGGAGCTGGCTTATCCCCCACCTGGAAAGATCTGTTGGGGAGCGGCAGCACCTGGCAGGGGAACGTTATCGGCACTCAATACGGCGGCACCGGTCTAAGTATCACATCGGCTGCCAATGGCCAGTTGCTGATCGGCAATGGTACCGGCTTCAGCATCAACTCTCTGGCCGGCACCACCGACCAGATCACCGTAACCAACGGTCCCGGCTCGATTACTCTCTCCCTCCCCCAGTCTATCGCCACCACCAGCAGCCCCATCTTTGCCGGGTTGACTTTGAAAGGGGCGTTAACCCTAAACAACAGTGTCGCAACCTCTGGCTATGTGTTGACCGCCAATGGGCCCGGTATCAGCCCGGTTTGGCAGGATATTTCAGCACAAACACTCCAAGAAGATGGAAATGGTAATATCAAGGGGGGCACCGGTGCCCTCGCCAGTATCACAAGCGGAGCAGGAGTTTACAATCTTGCGCTGGGACACAATGCACTCAATAAACTAACGGGCACTGTAAACAATGGATATTATAACATAGCCCTCGGAAGCAACGCATTGACTGCTGCCACAACAGCGACTCAAAGCATTGCAATTGGCTACAATGCGTTGGCTTCTCAACTATCGGGCTCCGGAAATCTGGCCATCGGCGAGAGCGCCCTTGCGTTAAATAAAACCGGAACTACTAGTATTGCAATTGGAACGCAAGCACTTTATAATAATACTAAAAGTTATAATACCGCCATTGGATATGCATCCGGCAGGGGCAATGTTTCCGGAAGCAACAACCTCTATTTGGGGTATTACACCGGTTATTACGAAAGTAGCGGAAGTGGCACCATTATACTTGACGTGTATGATCGTTTGTCCCAAACGGGACAAAGTAACAACGCCCCAATTTACATCACTGCCAACAGTGGTGGTGCCGCTTCCCAGACCATTAGACTGAACGGCAATGTCATCATTAGTAACAACCTGACCGTCGCATCTCTCGCCACCGGAAGCGTCACTGCCACCAACGGTGTGCTCAGCACCTCCGACCGCCGCTTCAAGAAAAACATCATCTCCCTCACCAGCGATGGCGACATCATTGCCAAAGTCAAACACCTCACCGGAGTCTACTATGACTGGCGCCGCGACCAGTATCCGGAGCGCGGCTTCTCCACCGGTCGCCAGATCGGCTTCATTGCCCAGGATGTGGAGCAGGTGTTCCCCGAACTGGTGGCCACCGACGCCAAAGGGTTTAAATCCCTCTCCTATGACAAGCTGACCGCCGTGCTGGTGGAGGTAGCCAAGGCCCAACAGCAACAACTGGACAACCATGAACGGCGCATCTCCACCACCGAGGCCGACATAGACCAGATCAGACAGAAGGAACTGACCTCACTGCGCTCCGAGGTATCAAATCTGCGGGAACAGCTCAAAAGTCAGGGACAGACTCATGACAAACAACCGGAAGAATAACCGGAGCATCGCCATCGGTGTCGCCCTGCTCCTGACGACACTGATGGCAGGGGGGGCTCTCCTCCCTCCCCCTGCCCATGGCTTTTGCTACCAGGAGGCGGGGGAGGAGTTCAACATCTCCCCCATCATCCTCTGGAGCATCGCCAAGGGAGAGAGCAATTTCAATCCCCGTGCCGTGGGGCACAACACAAACGGCAGCTATGACTATGGCCTGATGCAGATTAATTCGTCATGGGCGGCAACACTGGGGGAGCAACGGTGGCAGGCACTCTCGGATCCCTGCTTTAACGTCAGAACGGGAGCATGGATTTTGAGTCGGTGTATCAAGGATTACGGCTATTCCTGGCAAGCGGTGGGTTGTTACAACAGCCGCACTCCGTCGAAGCGGGACCGCTATGCAGCCCGCATCGGAGCCATCCTCCGGCGAGCCGGACAGGGGGAGTTTGCCAAAACCAGACAGTCAGACAGCGGCACAGAGGATACCGGTGAGCCCTGGATAGATGATTGAACCGTAGGGGCGACCCCATGTGGTCGCCCTGGTACCAACGACACACATATCCACCTAACGGGCGGCCCCTTCCCACCCTTCAAGGGCCGCCAAGGCACGTTCCGCCAGCTTCTGTCGCCGCTCCTTCTTCTTGATCTTGCCCGGCAACTCCGCAAAAATACCGTAATTGACATTCATGGGCTGGAAATGTTTCACATCGGCATTGGTGATATGGTGCATCAGGGCACCCAGAGCGGTTTCCGGCGGCGGCAGGGGGAGTGGCAGACCCAGAACTTGGTTGACCGCCGTGATGCCCGCCAGAAAGCCACTGGCGGCCGATTCCACGTATCCTTCCACCCCGGTTATCTGGCCGGCAAAGAAGATCCGGGGATCGCTTTTCAGCTGCTGGGTCGGCGAGAGCAGGGAAGGAGAGTTGATAAAGGTGTTGCGATGCATGGAACCAAGACGGACAAATTCGACCTGTTCAAGGCCCGGAATCATCCGGAAGATGCGACGTTGTTCTGACCAGGTCAGCTTGGTCTGGAAGCCGACCAGGTTGTACATGGTTTTTTCCCGGTTTTCGGCACGGAGCTGGATAATGCCATGGGCCTCATGGCCGGTGGCCGGATTGATGAGTCCAACCGGCTTCATGGGGCCAAAACGGAGGGTATCGAGCCCCCGTGAGGCCAACTCTTCCACCGGCATACACCCTTCAAAATGTACCACCTTCTCAAACTCCCGCGCCGGAACCTTTTCCCCCACCAGCAACTGCTCGATGAAGGCGGCATACTCCTCCTCGGAGAGGGGGCAGTTGAGATAATCGTCACCATCCCCCTTGCCATAACGGGAGGCGGCGAACACCTTGGTCATATCAAGTGAATCCGCGGTAACAATCGGGGCGATGGCGTCGTAGAAATAGAGACGATCACCGATCAACGCCTGCAGGGCACCGGCCAGTCCATCGCTGGTGAGGGGGCCGGAGGCGATGATCACCGTACCTTCAGCGGGGATTTCGGTGACCTCGGAGCGTTCGACCCGAATCAACGGGTGCCCCTCGATTTTGGCGGTCACATAGTCGGAAAAAAGTTGCCGATCCACGGCCAGTGCCCCACCGGCCGGTACGGAGGTGGCCTGGGCCGCTGCCATCATCAGCGACCCGCAGCGACGCAGCTCTTCCTTCAAGAGCCCCACCGCATTGTCCAGGGAGATGCCCCGCAGGGAGTTGGAGCAGACCAGTTCAGCCAACCCCTCCATGCCGTGAGCCGGGGAGTAGTGGTGCGGCTTCATTTCGTGCAGGACAACGGAGACGCCCCGCTCTGCCGCCTGCCAGGCGGCTTCACAGCCGGCCAGACCGCCGCCGATGATGGTAATGGTTTTATTTTCTGACATGGTGCTGCTCCTTTTTTAGCATTCTGTTGGGCACGCGTTGCGTTGCCCAACCTACGGGCTAGGGCGACCTTGGCACCAGGGCGACCTTGGCACCAGGGCGACCACATGGGGTCGCCCCTACGGTTATGGTGCTGAAATTGTTGGGCACGCTTCGTTGTGCCCAACAAAGCTCTGTCTGCCTTGTACCGCTGAATGGTATGTACACCAAGGGCGACCAACCGGTCGCCCTACGTAAAATAATTCGATGGGTCGAGTAGACCGGTTTCTTCAGTAATATTAGCAAGTTAAGCGTTTACGTTGCCACCTGATTTCGCAGATGATGTCGCGCTGTTCTCGCCAATATTTCAGTTGTCACCAGGCCCCTCTCAGAACCGTGCTTGTGCTATTTACGCACACGGATCCTCACATGATCAATTCACGGTAATAGGGAACATCTTGACCTTGATCCGTGGTT
>CAIRBT010000041.1 GCA_903876875.1 uncultured Geobacteraceae bacterium | reverse complement strand
TCCTACCGGTCTGTCAGCAATTGCACGTGATGAGCGATCTCAAACACTGAATCGAAAAAAGGCGTTGCTACGACTGACCATTTTAATAGGCCGTCGTGATCAGGAGATTGCCAACAACAGCCTTAAAAAGCGATGGGATATTAATAATGATTTGGAGCGGGGCAGTGCCATACGAACATATGAAGGTAGAGCGTTTAAGCCTAAGGCTTAACTCTACATGGGGGACGATTTCATGGGGAGAAAGTTTGTTATTGCTGATATTCACGGCTGTTGCCGTACATTTCAGGAGCTTATTTTCAGCACGTTAAAATTGACCAAAGCTGATAGTCTTTTTCTTCTTGGGGACTATATTGACAGAGGTCCCGATAGTAGGGGGGTAATCGAAACGATCATTAATTTGATTGAGAGTGGCTATGCCGTTTATCCACTGCTGGGAAATCACGAGCAGATGTTACTCGATGCCGCGACTGACATTGGTGCATATAATTGGCTCTGTGAGGGAGGGCAGGAAACGTTGCGGAGTTATGGAACCAAATGTATTAAAGAGATCCCCGTGAGACATCTCAATTTTTTACAGAGTCTTTCTGTGATGCATTTGATTGATACCCATGTTTTTGTGCATGCCGGATTGGATTTCAACCTCAATAATCCTCTGATTGAATCATCCGTATTTTCAAAGTTATGGTCCCGGAATTATTGTAAGGTTTCCCCCCAAACAATTGGTGGAAGAAAAATAGTATCTGGGCACACAATTCATTCCTTACGTCAAGTAAGACAAAGTTTAAAGACCAATTGGATTCGACTGGATAATGGGTGTTTCTTAGGATCATCTGAAAAATGTACTGGCAATCTTGTTGCACTTGAGTTAAACGCTGGTGAGTTGTTTGTTCAACGCTCTGTTGAATAGCTCCTGCTCACATCACATTTGAAGCAATATCAGGGTGAGGTTAACTATGAATACGATTGGACATATCACCATATCGTCATTACTTGAGATGGCTGTTGATCACCATAAATTACTGGATTACTATAATAATGTTTACGAGTTGATTACGTTAGACAATGAACCGGGTGATATTGAGAGAATATATTCTACAACGTATGGAAAAGTTGCACTTGGTTCCGACCCCACTCTACAAGATTTTGTCTCTCATATCCCGGTTGCACCAGATTTTGAATATGCCGGTCATTTTCGAGATGGATTACTTAATTATATCGAGTGCGGAAAAACTGAATGTAGAATATTGCCATACGAAAGCATGGTATTTCATACTCACCCTTTTAATTCTGAAATTGCTGACATACCGTCTGAATTAGATCTTTATCTCTTTCTTCAGCACCCCTACGCAGTTGAATGCACCATTGGTAGAGATAAATGTTGGGTTTTCATTAAAACAGCGGAAACTCTGAAAAAAGTGGAAAAAATGCGCAAGTGGAAAAATAAACATATGGTGAACATGATCTGTGAAATGGTGCGTAATAATTGTTCGGATGATGAAATAACCTACTCAGCACCCTATCTTTTTCTGGAGAAAATATTCAACATCATTATGCCAAATGACCTCGAAAAATTACTGTGTTACGATTGGCAAAACGCTGCAAGGAAGAAGCTTGGAATTACAATACTTGTTGGTACTTTGAGGTCGCGTTAACCATGAAGGATTATTGGAGTTGGGTGGATTACGGAATGTCCGCAATGGTGCCCTGGATCTTGAAGAACTGTTCACCAGGCAGGATGTGACCGCCAAGGTCAAGGCGATACAGGATGAGGTGAAAAAGGAGCTGGCCCGGCAGAAGAAGATGCTCAACGGCAAGCAGCCGGATATTGATATCGGTGCCTGGTGTGACGATCCCTATTCGTGTGACTTCAAAAAGAGCGGTCTGAAGGCTTTTCTGAAAAAGCTCAGTTATCCGATTTATTTCCTGGACTTCGAAACTTTCATGGGCACTATGCCGCTCTGCGATGGCATGTGTCCCTACCAACAGATACCGTTCCAGTAATCCCTGCACCGCCTGGACAAACCGGGCGGCAGGCTGCAGCACACCGAATACCTGGCCCAGCCGGGGCATCGATCCCCGCTTTTTACATGGAGGTCGTGATGGGAATTGAGCGTAATAACAACATGAAATAATGTAAAAATAATGTGTAACGGAACCAAGATGACCACATCCGATAACGGAAAGACAGTAATCCTCTACCAGACCCCGGACGGAACAGCTTCCCTCGAAGTTCGCCTTGATCACGAAACGGTCTGGCTCTCGCAGGCTCAGATGGTTTCCCTGTTTAATCGCGACCAGTCTGTCATTTCCCGCCATTTACGTAATGTTTTTGCCGAAGGTGAACTTGATGAAGAAAGCAATATGCAGAAAATGCATTTTGCTTTTTCCGACAAGCCGGTGGCTCTTTACAATCTTGATGTCATCATCTCCGTTGGCTATCGGGTCAAATCACAGCAGGGCACCCACTTCCGCCAATGGGCCACCCGGACGCTACGCGACCACATCGTCAAGGGCTATACGGTCAACGAGCAGCGGTTGCAGGAGGAAAGCACCAAGCTGCTGGAGATGCAGCAGACGGTGGAGCTGCTGGCCCGCACGCTGGAGAACCGGGAGTTGGTGAGCGAGACCGGAAGGGACGTGCTGAGGGTGATTGGTGACTACGCCTATGCCCTGACCCTGCTGGACCGTTACGACCACGGCACCCTGGCCATCGAGGAAACGACCGGCAAGGCACTGCATGGCATTACCTACGAAGAGGCGATCAGCCTCGTTTTTTCTATGAAGGGTGAGTTCGACGGGCTGTTCGGTATCGAAAAGGATCAGGGCTTCAAAAGTGCTCTGGGTGCGATCTACCAGACCTTTGGGGGTAACGAACTGTACCCGAGCGTTGAGGAAAAGGGGGCAAACCTCCTCTACTTTGTGGTCAAAAACCACGCCTTCAGCGACGGCAACAAGCGGATTGCCGCCGCTCTGTTCATCTACTTCCTCGGCATGAACGGAATCCTCTATCGACCTGACGGCGGCAAGCGCCTGGCAGACAACGCCTTGGTGGCACTGACCCTGCTGATCGCCGAGAGCCGGCCGGAAGAGAAGGGCACCATCGTCAAGGTGATCGTCAGCCTGATCAACCGGAAAAACTGAAGCACACTGTCAGTAGCAGACTATTACCACCAATAGTACCAGTGCCAGTACCACCATGGGGCATCGCAGGGACGACTCGCCCCGAGATACTTGGGCGCATTCAGAACTTAGTTGACAACACGCGTGGTCTTAGCCGTCGGTCACGTTCTCAATCCGTATGCGAGTGGCCGGGTTTCCCGTTTGTCGATTTGATTGATATCATTTGTCAACCAATCTATATGTCGAATTTGTCTCCGGACCATTACTTCGTTTGAAATATGATGTGTTCTGTGAGTGGCGATATCCTTGTTATCATAGGTCGGGAATGCAGGTGGTGGGCAGCACAACCTCAAGCCTTCCAAATTTACTTTCCATTTCCCAAAGCCCCCGTGACGCATTTTTCTGCCAAGCGGCACCATGTGCCACCAACTCATCCCATGCCGGTTGAATGTCTAACGGTCGCTCCGACTTATAAAACTCCAAAATTTGGCGAGCTTGCCATAAATCCTTATGTTTCTTGGCTCCCGAAGTTACATCTCGTTCCTGTGAAACAATCAACTTATGGAGGGCATACCGGATTGGTTGTGGAACCCTTACGGCGATGGCGTCTCCGTTAATGACCGCTCCAGGAATGGAATCTTCGATCAGATAGTCGAGAAAACGGAGCGGAAATGCAGCGGCATTGAAGCGACTGATCATAACCGGTTCCGTATTGCCGCGTATCATTGGTGTCAGCATATCCACCCTGACTGGGCTTTTGCGGATGGAGAATGAAGTTGACGGGTGTTTTCTGTTGAGAGTGGGAACCGGGAAGAACCCCATATTGAGACTCTCCAGGATTTTGGGTATATTAGCCGTGATGTTTGGGACAGCGACACTTACATTCTTCTCCGCTGCAATATCAATGTCTTGAGTCCCAAGCGTTGTTTTGTCCCAGATTACACCCAATATATTTCCGATACAGGCAAATGCCTGTGTTCCCACAAGAACGCCACCGGCATTAAAAACTCCTCCGTCAGAAAGTTCACGAATGATACGGGCAAGGGCATGATCTGCCGTTGACACCCGACCAGCTTTCAACTGCTGACTTAATTCACGGATTCCAATAGGATCTTCAGACTCTTCACGCCTGCCTGATTTGTGCTGTTCCTTTAGCTGTTCAATGAGCGGCGATTGTCTGCCAACGCAGATGTTGCGTCTGATACCGCCGGGGTCATTGTGAAGAAAATAAACGTAGTCGGCACCATTAATACGTTTAGTTGTGAAGGTGCCGGGAAGAGTACCAATGTTTCGTTGAGCCTCTCTGACGGTGAGTCGTTCCATCAATTCGGCATGTAGAGTTCTCGTTTCGATTGATAACCATTGGAGCATATAATCACCGGTATTTTTTAACCACATATTACCACTTATCTATGGTTAAATGAAAGGATGATCTTGTAATAACACTCATTGGTTGTTCAGCAGAATACGCTTACAACAACAAAGTACAAGTTGTTGGTCTATGTGCTGAGGCTTTACTTCTTCTTGGAATGGTCCAAAAGTTTCAGTAAGAATTCCTCCTACTTGATTAACGCAGTTTTCTTCTCGTTGTTGTAGCGATATTTATTGTAAACACCAATGATTCCGGGTTTTGTCTGATTCAGAACTTCTTCAGCGTGTTCGTCTGAAACGCCAACACTGTCTCTTTGAATGAGTGCCTTTGGGCGTGCCCCACCGATGGACGTGCTATGCTGAAGGGCCTGAGCAAGCTCCGGAGTAAGCGGGATGAGCGCGGTGGCTTCTATCAGTTCTTCAAGGGGAGCACCGGACGCATTACGAGGTTCATACACGGTAGGTGATAGCTGGAGATCCAAGGCGCCAATTCGGTCGGACCCGGACTCAATGAGCTAGCTGAGTTCGTCAAGTTCTGCCGGGTCGATTCCAGAAGCTTTATTCCCGAATTTCTTATTGAGTATCACGTTGCGACCCCAGGCATCAGGTGCTGCATCCCGCAGACATCCCGGGATGGAAAGTCCTGACAGGAGAGGAAGCAACCCCTGGCGCAGAGGAAGTTCAGCATCATAAACCGGGATGGCGTTTTCGCGCTGCAGGAAGCTCTTGCCGTAGTTGAAGAGATACGTTTTCCCTTCAGCCACAAGTCTCCCGGCAACAACCGGTTCTGTCTCTCCAGGGAGCCAGAGCCAGACAAATATCTCCTTGAATTCAGAATTCATCGTTCACCTTCACGGTGCTACGAACCAACTGCGGTAGAAGAGCCAACTTATCGTCAATGCGGCTTATATTCCTGGAAATGTTTTCATTACCTTCATCCCCGAACAGGCTTACACCCACCAGGTTGGCAAGCTCGAACACCAGGCCGATCTCACATTTCGGATCACCCCGCTCGATTTTCTGCAAGGTCCTTCTGGAAATCCCCGCCCGTCCTGACAGCTCTTCCTCGGTCATTTTACGCTCTTTCCTGCCGAGCCGGATGAGCTTGCCCAACAGCTCAACGGCATCCCGGGTCTGACGGAGATATGTGCGGTTCACAGGCGAGGCCATAAAACACCAAATGGATACTATCGTAATCGAGTAATAGCTACTTGAATACGAAGTGCGTCAATATAAATTCCTGTGTAGCCATAGTCACACAAAACCTGGCATATGTTTCGCGCCTGAAAGAAGAAAGGTAACTAAAAGTGTCAAGAATGATGCTGGTGTAATGTAAAAACATATGTTACTTTTTGATAGTATATGTGTTGCTGCATAAAACTTATAATGCAAAACAGTAAGGCACATATGACATATCTTATAAATGAGACCTTTTTGGTTTCTCTCGGTTGATATATCGTGTGAATATGCGTGTATTGGAAATACGAGGAAAATTGGTGTAAAAGATTAAAAAATGGAATACATGCGGAGAGAAATGTTCCGTAGGCATTTGTTTTAAACCAAATGAAGTCATTTTGAGAGCATTAATTAAAGTGCCCATAATTCGGGGGTATATCGTGCGGAGGTACATTGAGAAAATCAACACTGATGACAGGTATTTTACTCCTACTTCTCGTATGCAATCACATCTACGCGGGTCCTCTTCCCCAACAGCCTATGCCTAAAGTTACCTGGTACACCGGTGGTAAAGAGAAACTGACCCTTACAGAGCTTGTGGCGGGTAAGGTCGCCTCTCTTGACCTTGCCGGAAGAACATCGGGAAAAACGTTGATAATCAAGGTGGCGAAGAATGGTGGGGAACCCCGGAGTAATCCCATACCACTCGATAAAAACGGTTCTTTCAATGTCCGTTACTTGCTGAAAGACGGCCCTGGAACGTACGCTGTCACCTTATATGGCAGTGATGCCCGCAACGCTCTTAACTTTCAGGGATTGGGTTCCTTCTCCACGATTGTTGAAGAGCCGCTTGCTCCACGCGATAAAGCCCCCGAATTAAACCCCCGTATTGTATCATTTGTCACGAGTGTTCTCGGAAAAACGGTAGGCCGTGGTGAGTGCTGGGATCTGGCACAGCAGGCTCTCGATGCCAATCTTGCCGACTGGTCACGTCCCACACGCTTTGGAATCCTCCTGAACCCGTCGGTCGATGTTATCAAGGCTGGCGATATAATACAATTTAGATCCGTTACCCTGGTTGAGCAACTCCCGAATGGCAGACGCATGAGTACCGTTGGTGCCCCGGATCATACCTCCGTTATTTATA
>CAIRBT010000040.1 GCA_903876875.1 uncultured Geobacteraceae bacterium | reverse complement strand
TGCATATCAGGATGACCGGTTTACCGGATAAAATCAGTATGGAGGATGTACCAGCATGAACGTTTATTATGATCGTGATTGTGATCTCTCGTTGATCAAATCGAAAAAAGTTACCATCGTCGGCTACGGTTCCCAGGGGCACGCACACGCCTGTAACCTCATGGAATCCGGTGTGGATGTAACCGTGGCACTGCGTGCAGGTTCAACGTCCGCCATCAAGGCCACCAATGCCGGCCTGAAAGTTTCCTCAGTGGCAGAGGCCGTTGCCACGGCAGATCTGGTAATGATTCTCACCCCCGATGAATTCCAGTCCGTACTCTACCGGGACGAAATCGCCCCGAAACTGAAGCAGGGTGCCGCCCTCGCCTTCGCCCATGGCTTTGCCATTCATTACAATCAGGTTGTGCCCCGCACCGACCTTGACGTCATTATGATCGCCCCCAAAGCTCCCGGCCACACGGTTCGCTCCGAATTCGTCAGGGGTGGCGGTATTCCCGACCTGATCGCCGTGTACCAGAATGCGTCAGGTAAGGCTCGTGAATTGGCTCTCTCCTATGCCAGTGCCATCGGTGGCGGCCGCACCGGCATTATCGAAACGACCTTCAAAGACGAAACCGAAACCGATCTTTTTGGTGAGCAGGCCGTGCTCTGCGGTGGTGCCGTTGAACTGGTCAAAGCCGGCTTTGAAACGCTGGTAGACGCCGGTTATGCCCCTGAAATGGCTTATTTTGAATGTCTCCATGAGTTAAAACTGATTGTTGACCTGATGTACGAAGGTGGCATCGCCAACATGAATTACTCCATCTCTAACAATGCTGAATACGGCGAGTACGTCACCGGACCACGGGTTATCAATGACGAGAGCCGGGCAGCAATGAAAGAATGCCTCAACAACATCCAGACCGGCGATTACGCCAAGCGCTTCATCCTTGAAGGTGCCTCAAATTACCCGGAGATGACGGCACGTCGACGCCTCAACGCCGCCCATCCGATCGAGCAGGTCGGTGAACGACTCCGGAGCATGATGCCCTGGATCAAAAAAATTGTCGATAAAACGAAAAACTAATCCCCCATTGCGTGCCCTGACACCCCTCTTCCACCAGGAGAGGGGTGTCTTCACGTTCAGGCAGGTATAATGAATAACTCATCACCATTTGCCCGAGAGGGTTACCCGTTTATGGCCTATGCAACCGGCCTGACGGTACTTTTGTCAGTAGCTTCCTGGAGGCTCTGTTCCCCGGTACTCATGATTCCGGCCGGAATTACCTTCCTCCTTACCATCTTTGTGTTTTATTTCTTCCGTAACCCCGAGCGAACGGCACCGACCGACAAGGCTGCCGTTGTGGCTCCCTGCGACGGAACCGTCATCGTCGTGGAGCGGGTGCCGGAAACGCCACTCAAAACCGAAGCACTGAAAATCAGCATTTTCATGTCCGTCTTCAATGTCCATGTTAACCGTGCCCCCTTTGACGGCAAAGTACTGGATACATTTCATCATGCAGGAAAGTTTTTTGACGCCCGTGACGGCCGTGCTTCCTGTGAAAATGAGCGAAACGGCATCATCATGGAAATTGCCGGTGGTGCCCGCATCGCCTTTGTGCAAATTGCCGGCTTGGTTGCCCGACGCATTATCAGTTACCCCCTCATCGGTGATAAGTTGATCCGGAGTGAACGGTATGGCCTGATTCGCTTCGGCTCACGAGTTGATGTGTACCTGCCGGTGGCTACGGCACCGCTGGTGAAACTTGGTGACAAAACCGTTGCCGGTGAAACCGTGCTGGCAAGAATCGTGTAATCAAGGATGGGTGACATGGGTGGTGATAGTGTGGATCAACCTGTCCTCAAGAGGGACAACATGAAGCGGGGAATTTACATTCTACCGAATCTTGTGACGGCCGGCAGCCTGTTTGCCGGATTCTACAGCATGGTTGCCACCTTAAATGGCAACTACAGTACCGCTGCGCTCCTGATTTTCGTTTCAGCCATCTGCGACGGTCTCGATGGCAAAATAGCCCGTATTACCGGCACTACCAGTAAATTTGGCGTTGAGTTTGATTCCCTCGCCGACCTGGTTGCCTTTGGGGTTACCCCGGCACTGCTCATGTACTCCTGGGCCTTAAAGCCCTTCGGCAGACTGGGCTGGGTGGCGGCATTCCTCTTCCTCGTCTGTGCCGCCCTCCGCCTGGCACGCTTCAACGTGCAGGTTGACACGGTGGAAAGCAAACGCTTTGTAGGGCTCCCCACTCCGGCTACCGCCTGCATGGTTGCTTCAACGGTACTGCTCTTTTACCACTTCAACTGGCCCAGTTCCTATAAGAAACTTGCCATATTGGCTCTCATCTACTTCCTGGCCTTTTTAATGGTATCCAACTTCCGCTATAATTCCTTTAAGGATCCGGCACTGATCAAGCGGCAGCCGTTCGGATTTTTACTACTGGCGGTGGTATTATTGATTGTAATCGCCGCAGAACCGGTGGTGATGACCTTCTCCGTACTGCTCCTCTATACCCTGTCTGGCCCACTGGATTATCTCATTACCTGGCCACGGCGGCGCAGACTGGAAAAGGCGGTTATGAAGGGGCGGGAAGCGGTCAGTCGAGAGGGTGAGATTTCTTAATCGATGTCGTAGTGGTGGCAGAGGATCCCTTCGTCAGTGACCACTACCAGGGCGTAACTGCGGTACTGGGCATGATTTGCCAGGGTTCCGGGATTGAGTACAATCATCCCCGAGCTTTTTTCCAAGTGGGCCACATGGGTATGACCGTAAAAGACCCCATCGGCACCCACTTCGTGCCCCCTCTGACGCAATCTGGCCAGTCCGGACTTTACCTGATAGGCATCCCCATGGGTCATAAGAACGCGTTTCCCTTCACACTGACAAAGATACTCCCGGGGAGCAGCCGAGTCAGGATCGCAGTTTCCTGCCACATTAATGACCGGAATATCAAGGGCACTCCGCAACAGGTCTGCATCTGCACTGCCATCACCCATATGCAAGATCAGGTCAATCGGGTGTGAACGTTCAACGGCAGTAAATGCGCGGTTTACGTTGCCATGGGTATCTGAAATCACCAAAATATTCATGAGAGAAATGTAGCAGAAATATATGAAACCTTAAAGTCAAAACAGCCTCTGGTGACCATCTATGACAAAAAAAACCGGTATTATTCTCCTGCTCATTGTTATTTCTTTTCTCCTGTTATTCGCGTTGTCGCTCAAGATTGCCACTGTTATCATGGGATCGGGGGGACAGCAGGGAGTGGCCACACAGGGAGTGGGACTGGTTGAAGTCAAAGGAATGATTCTTGATTCCAAGGAGCCGATCCGCCAACTTCGCTATTTTTTGAAACAGGATTCGGTCAAGGCGGTGGTACTGAGGGTTGATTCTCCCGGTGGTGTGGTGGGCCCCTCCCAGGAGATTTATTCAGAGGTTAAAAAGTTTGCCGCACGGAAAAAGATCATCGTTTCCATGGGGAGCCTGGCCGCTTCCGGTGGCTATTATATTTCCGCCCCGGCAACCCTCATTTACGCTAACCCGGGAACCATTACCGCAAGCATCGGCGTTATCCTCAAGCTCTCCAACATTGAAACGCTGATGGACAAAATCGGCATCAAATCCTACACCCTCAAAACCGGTAAATATAAGGACTCGGGGTCACCATTCCGGCAATTTTCACCGGAAGACCGGGCCATGCTCCAGTCAGTGATCGACAACACCCATGAGCAGTTCATCAAAGCCGTTGCTGAGGGGCGGAAATTACCGGTGGCATCGGTGCGCCCCATTGCCGATGGGCGCATTTTATCGGGAGAACAGGCGATGCAGCATAAACTGGTGGATCGCCTCGGTACCCTGCAGGATGCCATCGAAGAGGCGGGACGCCTGGCCGGCATCTCCGGCGAACCGGAGTTGCTGCTGCCACCGAAAAAGAAGGTTAACTACCTTGATCTACTGGTGGAGGGAACCGAAGGAACCTTTAACGGGCCGCTCGGGAGAGCGGCCAGTAGCATGAAGATGATGTATGAGGCGGAGTAGCGGGATTAGCCCCGCTGTTTCAATCTCCCGTGGGCCTCAAGGAGAATTGCTTCAGTGGTTGCCCAGTCGATGCAGGCATCGGTGATTGATACCCCGTACTTCAGTTGACTTATATCAGCAGGAATTTTCTGGTTACCGGCCGACAGATTACTCTCGATCATGACCCCGGAAATGGAACTGTTACCGGCCAGCAACTGATCAATAACGCATTCAAGGACTTCCGGCTGTTTGTTATAATCCTTGTTGGAGTTGCCATGGCTGCAATCGACCATAATGGAGGGAATCAGACCATTTTTGACCAGCTGTTCTTCAGAGTGGGCAATATCTTCCGGGTAATAATTAACCTTTTTTGAACCGCCCCGCAGTACCAGATGGACATCGGGATTGCCGCTGGTCTGAATGATGGAGGTTCTCCCCTCACGGTTAATACCGAGGAAGCTATGGGGATGCTGAGCCGCCTTCATGGCATCCATGGCGATCTGCAGGTTGCCGTCCGTGCCGTTTTTGAAGCCGACGGCAAAGGAGAGACCGCTCGACATCTCGCGGTGGGTCTGGGACTCGGTGGTGCGGGCTCCGATGGCTCCCCAGCTAATCAGGTCAGCCACATATTCGGGGGTAATGGGATCAAGCATTTCGTTGGCAACCGGGACTTCCAGGGCGGTTAAACGACTGAGCAGCCCCCGGGCGATACCGAGCCCTTTTGAAATCAGGTGACTACCGTTCATATCCGGATCATTGATCAACCCCTTCCACCCCACGGTGGTGCGTGGTTTTTCAAAATAGACCCGCATAATGAGCAGCAGCTGATCATCCACCTTCCGTGACAATTCGGCCAGTTTGGCAGCATATTCAAGGGCAGCAGCCGTATCATGGATGGAGCAGGGACCGACAACCACCATGAGCCGCTTGTCGCGACGCTGGATAATGTTGTTGATCTGTTCCCTGCTTTTGCTCACGAAGGTGCGGTCTTTTTCGGAAAGAGGAAATACCTGGCGGAGATCAGCAGGGGCGATTATGGGGGTGATGCCGGTAATTTTTAGATTATTGGTTTTAATCACGAATCAGACTCCCTTATGGCGTAATAGCATTGTTATAGTTGTTTCACTAGCCGGTTGTCAATGCTTCTCTTAACAAATCAAACAGCATTTCAGATGACTATTATTGATTGCAACGGGAGGAGGAAACATGAAAAAGGCGGTTTTTATTGATCGTGACGGTACCATAAATGTCGAAAAGGACTATCTGTATCGGATAGCTGATTTTGAGTTTATACCGGGTGCAGAAGAGGCTATTAAGCTGCTGAACGAAGCCGGTCTGCTGGTGATCGTGGTCACCAATCAGTCGGGAGTGGCACGTGGTTACTACACTGAAGATGATGTTGAGCAGCTTCACCGCCATATTAACAGTGAACTGAAACAGAACGGTGCCCACGTTGACGCCTGGTACTTCTGCCCCCATCACCCTTCGGGTCGGGGGAGTTACGCACTCCCCTGCGACTGTCGCAAGCCGCTCCCCGGCATGTTGCAACAGGCCGCCCTGCGCTACGATATCGAGATGGAACACTCCTTCATGGTTGGTGACAAACGGGCCGATATTGAGGCCGGTGCGGCCGCCGGATGTCGCCCTCTTCTGGTACGCACCGGCTATGGGGCACACGAAGAGCAGGCCATTGAGGGACCGGTGGAGACCTACGATGATCTGCTGGCGGCGGTCATATCCATTCTCCAGGTTTGACAGCGTTCCCCGTTACATGGTATTAGTAGGATTTTTTACTGTAATCTGCTGAGACTTCATATATGGATTTTCTTAAAAAATACAGTTACCAGTTGCTGATTGGTGCCGGAATTCTCGTTGCCCTACTGGTTTTTTCACTTAATGTGCCCCGCAATCGTGAAGCCAATATTGTGGAACGATCGGCTCTCACGATTCTGTCACCGTTATTCAAGCCATTTTCCGCGCTCAGCCATGCCGTTGAAGATATCTGGGACGGCTACATACGTCTGGTGGATACCCATCAGGAGAACCTTCGTCTGCGCAATGACATCCGGACACTCAACCAACGGGTACAGGATGGCAATGAGGCAATTCAAAAGAACTCCCGCCTTGAACAGCTCCTTGACATGAAGAAGGAGGTCAACGCTCCCACCATCGCAGCTACGGTCATCGGGGAAGATGTCACCTCCTGGTTCAGAACCCTGGTAATTAACCGTGGCAGCTCCAGCGGCATCAAGGAGGGGATGGCTGTGCTGTCCGCCGATGGTGTGGTCGGTCAAACCATCAAGGTTTCTTCCTCCACCTCCCGCGTTCTGCTCCTCACCGACCATGCCAGCGGTATAGCCGCCACCATTCAGCGTTCCCGGGCCCGTGGCGTGGTCAAGGGAAAAGGGGAAATGCTCTGCACCCTCGAATTCGCCACCCGTGAAGAGGATGTTAAAGTTGGTGATATGGTTATCACCTCCGGTATCGGCGGCGTTTTTCTCAAAGGAATTCCCATCGGTGAAGTAACCATGGTCAAACGGGGAGAATATGGTATCTTCCAGACCATCTCCATCCGTCCAGCGGTTAACATCCCCCATCTGGAAGAAGTTCTGGTTGTACAACGAGGCGGCTATGAATAGACGTGCCGCCATTTTACTCACCGTTTTTGTACTGCTGACCATGGGTGTACAGGCATCACTGCTGCCGGTGTTCATACTCCCCTCATTCCGGCCTGACCTGCTGCTGGTGATCATGGTTTTCATCGCCCTGCGGGGTACACTGGCAACCGGCGCCCCCCTGGCATGGTTTCTCGGCTTGTGCAAAGATGTCTGCAGCGGGCTCTTTCTCGGCCTCAATGCCTGCACCTTTCTGATCTCCTACCTGATCATCAAAAATGTTTCCGACCGTCTCTATGCCGACAGTGCCATACTCTTTGTCATGACCGTCTGTGGTATTTCCCTGGTAGTATTCACCCTCAATCTGCTCCTCATCGTCATGTTTACCGCCTCGCCCGGCATCACCTACTCCATGCTGGCCGATCTGGTGCCACACCTGCTGGTCAATGCTTTCATCGCCTCACTTGTTACCGTCTTTCCCGGCTTTGATACCCATGTGCAGGCATCATGAAAGAGCGGCGTTTTGTCAGGGAGCTGGTTGAATCCAAGCATCGTATCCTGATGCTCTCCTTCGTGGTCGGCTTTGTCTTTCTCCTCTTGCTGATTCGTCTCTGGCACCTGCAGATTCTCAATGCCGATGACTATCAGGCCATGTCGGAGAATAACCGGCTCCGTTTCGTGCCGGTCGCCGCATCTCGGGGCACCATTATGGATCGTACCGGTGCCATCCTGGTCAGCAACCGCCCCTCCTTCAGCCTTGCGGTCATACCACAGGAGGCTAAGGACCGGGAAGCTATTCTGACCCTGCTCTCCGGACTGTTAGGGCTTGACCGGGCCGACATGGCCGAACGGTGGGAGAAAAACGAGGGGCGTGCCAAATACTATCCCATTGTCCTTGCCTCAAATATCACACGGGATCAGGTGGAAATAATCGAGGAGAATCATTTCCGGCTGCCCGGCATCGAAGTCGAAATGAAACCGGTGCGGGAATATACCAGCCATCAGTTGGCCGCCCACCTGCTGGGCTATATCGGTGAAATTTCTGAGAAGGAAATGGTACTACCCGGGTTTGATGAATATAATCCGGGAGATTACATCGGAAAAAACGGTATTGAGCGGGCACTGGAAAAAGAGCTCCATGGCAATGATGGTGGCAGGCAGTTGGAAGTCGATGCCCGTGGGCGGGTACTCCGCACCGTATCGGAGAGCTTCCCCACGGTGGGTAACAGCGTGGTTCTCACCATCGACGGAGCGATCCAGAAGCAGGCCGAAAAGGCTTTCGGTGAACAGGCGGGGGCAGCCGTTGCCATGGATGTGCGTACCGGTGAAATTCTTGCTTTCGTCAGCAACCCCGGCTTTGATCCCTCACTGTTCAGTGGCAAGCTGCCGGCTGACATCTGGAAAGGGTATCTGGAGGATAAACGCCACCCCCTTGAAAACAAGGCTCTGAGCGGCCAGTACCCCCCCGGCTCCACCTATAAAATGATCACCGCCCTGGCTGGTCTCCAGGACAATACCATCAATGAATCATCCACCGTCAATTGCACCGGCAGTTACGATCTGGGGTCATCAACCTTCAAATGCTGGAACAAAAAGGGACATGGATCGACCAATCTTCGAAAATCTTTGCGTGAGTCGTGTGACGTTTTCTATTATCAGCTCGGTGAAAAATTGGGGGTTGATAAACTTGCCGCAGCGGCCAGATCGTTCAGATTGGGTGCCCCCCTCGGTGTAGAATTACTCAACGAACGAAGCGGCCTGATACCGACCGCCGAATGGAAGCTGAAACGCTTTGGCAAACGGTGGTACCATGGTGAGACCCTACCGGTCTCCATCGGACAGGGGGCGGTGCTGCTGACCCCCATCCAGCTCGCGTCAATGATTTCAACCGTTGCCAACGAAGGAACCATTTACCGTCCCCATCTGGTGAAAAAAATTGTCGATGCCGACGGCAAAACCATCAAGGAAACCGCGCCGGAAATTCTTGGCATCACCTCCTTCAGCAAGGAATCATACCGCGCCGTCAAGCAGGGGCTCTTTGCCGTTGTCAACGAACCGGGGGGCACCGGTGCCGCTGCACGGCAGTATGACGTGAAAGTGGCGGGGAAAACCGGTACCTCGCAGGTGGTAAAGTTACACGACAGCAAGATGGGCACCCCCTATCAGTACCGGGATCACGCCCTCTTTGTGGCCTTTGCCCCCTTTGACGATCCGGAAATAGCGGTGGCGGTCATTGTTGAGCATGGGGAGCATGGGGGAACCAGTGCCGCCCCCATCGCCGGGAGAATCATCCGCGCCTACCTTGATGGAAAGAAAGCTCCCCGCAAAAATATGGGAGGCATCTCATCGGATGATGACGATGATGAAAACAGTGACGATGAAAAGGA
Source organism: uncultured Geobacteraceae bacterium (assembly GCA_903876875.1). Lineage (GTDB taxonomy): Bacteria > Desulfobacterota > Desulfuromonadia > Geobacterales > Pseudopelobacteraceae > JACRCG01. The sequence continues at coordinate 1,857 of CAIRBT010000040.1, read as the reverse complement.
ATCCCCCACCATGAAAAAAAACGCCGTTGACGGGGCTGCGATCCATGATTGATCGCCGTCTCATTCTAAATATCGACTGGGTTCTTTTGGGACTGGCCGTCGCCGTCTGCCTGTTGGGAATCCTCAATATCTACAGTGCCACCACCCCCTACAAGGTCGTCGGCATGGCCTATTACACCAAGCAGTGCTACTGGATGCTGGCAGGCATTACCATTTCACTGGTAATCTGCTCCCTTGACTACCATGTTCTGGAGAATTTTTCCTACTGGCTCTATGGTTTTCTCGTGTTGCTGCTGCTGGCGGTGCTGGTGATCGGCAAACGCTCAATGGGGGCGACCCGCTGGCTCCACCTCGGTTTTTTCAACATCCAACCCTCGGAGCTGATGAAACTGGTCATAATTGTCACCTTTGCCCGGTTCTTCAACAATTTCCAGTCGGTTGGCGGCTTGACCGTTAAGGAGGTACTACTCCCCCTGACCCTGCTCTTTCTCCCGGCCGCACTGATTATGAAGCAACCGGACCTGGGTACGGCGGCGCTCGTTATCTTTATTGCCCTCTCCATGATACTCTACGTGGGACTTCGCTGGTCAACCATCCTCACCTTTATCGGCGTAACCATACCGATGGCGTTCATCAGCTGGAGCTATCTGCTGCGCCCCTACCAGAAAAACCGTGTACTGGATTTCCTCGATCCGGAACGTTCCAAACTGGGCAGCGGCTATCATATCATCCAGAGCAAGATTGCGGTCGGCTCCGGTGGTTTCTGGGGCAAGGGCTTTATCAAGGGAACCCAGTCACAGCTCCGCTTTCTGCCCGAGCAGCACACCGACTTCGCTTTTTCGGTCTTTGCCGAGGAGTGGGGTTTTGTCGGCTGTCTGTTCCTGATCATACTCTATATTTCCCTCGTCCTCTGGGGGCTTAATATCGCCCGTCGCTGCAACGACCGCTTTGGCGGCCTGCTTGCCGTCGGCGTCACCGCCATGCTCTTCTGGCACATTGTCATCAACATGGGCATGGTAACCGGGCTGTTCCCGGTGGTGGGGGTACCACTGCCCTTCTTTTCCTATGGCGGCACCTCCATGATTACCTCCATGGTCGGCATCGGCCTGTTACAAAACATCAGCATGCGGCGTTTTATGTTTTAAGAAATCGGAAAGTGCGCTACAAATCGTGGAGCATTGATGGTACAATCCGTCATATGCACCGGTTGTAGAGACGCAACATCTTGCGTCTCCCCCCGTCATATACACCGAATGTAGAGACGCAATATCTTGCGTCTCTACGGCTCTGCATAATGGAACGAAACATATCTGAATTGAAAGGGGGTGAGATGAGTATGGCTACCTGGAAATGTGAATGTGGATTTGCCAAAGAAGGGCGCTGCAAACCACAGAAATGTGAGAAATGCGGAGAAAAAGGGAAGTTTGTTAAAGCGGAATAAGATGATCCGGGTGGTGGCAACAGGGGGGACTCCTCTGTCGCCACCCGTTATAAACTTTTAATTCGTTAGAACCGTTATAGCGGTGTTAATCCGTGTCCGACTGCGGCTTTTAGGTTCATAGAAGCATAAAAATCTGCACCCTGAAACGTACCCCATGAATGTTCTGGTTCAATTACTACAATAATGAACGTCATTTTTCTCTGGCGTCGAATATATCTCCGCTCTATATCGTCATTAAGTCGAAATACGCATTAAAAATGGTATTTTGTCCAGTTTTTCCCAGTGTTGTCCGGTTAGGTTTTTGCACGGCGTCGTTTTGGCTTTAACCGTTTATTTTTGTTAGTTCGGCTCTGTTTTCGGACTTGTTGCCTCTGTAGTTCTTCTGTTGCTTCATTAGCAATCTGATTGCGTAATTC
>CAIRBT010000039.1 GCA_903876875.1 uncultured Geobacteraceae bacterium | reverse complement strand
GAGTTGCGGCCGACCAATTTTTTCACCTAATGTCAAGTAAAAAATGCAGCATCAAGACAATTTTTTTAAGTTTTTATTCTCAAAGAACCATGCAAAAAGCTAACCGGACAATGCTGAATATTTCCAATACGGAATGGCCATCTAGCTCCGGCATCATGATATCACAGAGAATCAGATCGGGGCATTTGCTGTGAACCATGGCAAGACCGGCACTGCCACTATTGGCACTGCACACCTCATACCCTTCCATCCTGAGAATCAGCTCCATTGATCTCCGATAGGAAATATCGTCTTCGATTATGAGAATTGATGCCATGGGCCATACCTCCACTACACATTCAGCCAACGGGTAGTATAAGGGAAAATGTGGTACCCACACCAACCTGACTGGTGAAGGTGATGCTCCCATTCATCTTATATAACGCATCATTGACAATTGAAAGTCCCAATCCCAAGCCGTGCCGCGAATCAATATTGCCACAGCGATAGAAGGCTTCAAAGATCATGTTTTGCTCTTCATCCGGGATACCAATCCCCGTATCGGCAACGTCTATCAGAAGCTGTTCCCCTGAACGTGCCATTGCAAGCGACACGCTGCCACCGGGCGGTGTGTAGCGGAAAGCGTTTGTCAGCAGATTCGTGAGAACCCTCCGAAAGAGCTGTTCAGGCAGCAGCGAACTGCCACAGTCTGCGGCCACAGTTATGTGAAACGTGTGATTGGCACCCCACACCGTGACAACCTCTTCGGCCACCGTTCGACAGAACGGTTCAATGGCAATCTGTACCGGACTTTCGGGGGATTTTAATACCCCTTGCCGACTAATATCAAGAACTGAATCAACAAGTTGCGACAGCTGCACTGTGGCACGATGAAGCTGCTCCCGTTGCCCCACAAGCTCCTCATGGGAGAGCCGTTCCCAATACCGGTCAAGGATACCACTACTGATCGTGAGCAGACCAAGCGGCGTCCTGAATTCATGTGCCACGACCAGGAGCAGTCGGCTTTTTGCCTGATCTGCCAAAACAGCAATTTCTTTAGCCCGGCGCAGCTCCTCTTCATCCTGTTTCCGGGCGGTACTATCACGGATGCTGGCGTAAAGTTGCGGTTCTCCCCCCAAAGCAAGCAACACGATTGACACGTCTGCAAAAAACCGCGAACCATCCGGACGTTGGTACTGCCACTCAAAAGAGTGTTTGCCTGAATGATTCAATTCAGCAAGAATGAGGGGTAAGATATCGCTTGAAAGACGTCCATCCGGTTGAAATTCAGGGTGAAGTTCCGTCTGTTTCTGACCGACAATGTGCTGTCGTGTACAGTGAAATAGCTGCTCTGCCGCTTCATTGCAGTCAACATATATGCCACCACTCACAAGTGTATGGGCATCAGGTGAACGGTGAAACATCAACCTGAAACGTTCATCGCTCTCCTTGAGGGCTCTTTCTATCCGAATCCGGTGGGTACAATTGTATAAAGTCTGTTGTAACTGTTCATGGCTAAGTGGTTTAAAAATATATTTATCAATGCCTAAATCGAGGGCTTGTTTCAAATAGGATATTTGTTCAAAGGCGGTAAGTATCACAATCGGGACCGCCCCATCTATTTTTCGGATAGCCGCAGCCATGGCCAGACCATCCATAATCGGCATGTTTATATCAGTTATAACAATATCAGGACGCTGGGCAGTAAATACCGCCAATCCCTCCTCCCCATTTTTAGCCGTCAATACCGAGGCACAGTAATAGGAAAACATACTGGCTGCTTGAAGGGACGTTTCCTCATCATCCTCCACCGAGAGAACCGTCAGGGTTTTTAAATATTTTTTATCCAGATGTTCCGAATCCACTGCCCCCCCTTTGTGACAACAGGAATTCACTCGGTATCTGCTGCGATGTGCAATGAGGAAGGTTCATTTTTACTGCTTATTTTATAGTGCTGTCAATTACTATTAAGGGACTTGAAATTTACTGATGTACCAGTTTTACGCGCAGATTCAGGTCCGATTTTTCGTTCCTGATTGAAGTAACCACATTATTTTTATTTTATTCACGCTCGACATCTATTCCTCTGTCCGCACCCAACACTCCGCTCCAAGTAGCTGTTATTCCAGAGGCCAAAAAGTATCCACAAAAAATGTGGAAAACCCTGTGGACGAAGTGGATATGTTTCAAAAACGCCATGGAAATACTGACCTTTTATCGGTTTGCACAGAGATTGAACACGATTTGTAACCTACTGATTTATCGTGTCAATAATTATTTTTCCCGGTCAAGCAGATAGGCGTGGTTTGTCGGAACCGCTAGCATTCTAAAAAAGAGGCAGCGGAGTAGTTTTTTACAAGTAGGTAATCTCAGCGGACACCCCTCGGAGAAGAATCAGTAAAAAGCTCAAGGCTGTTCCTGTCGATCCAGACACCATAATCAGGTCGCAGAAAGACAAGTAACATCGGTCACTACGCAGTACTGTACCAAAGGTGGAGTTGGGAAGGATTACGGCGGAAAATGCCATCTTTGATGAACTTGACATAACGGACTTAACAGACGATGATATGGTCACTGTAGTCAAAAATTCGTCATTGGTAAACGATGATTCAAAAATAACAATTTCACAGTCTGCTTCCAACTATTCTTCTACTGCGCATTGTATTGCAAATGGAACTATTCCCCCCTCATCCGCCCTGGCGGGCACATTCTCCCTGAGG
>CAIRBT010000038.1 GCA_903876875.1 uncultured Geobacteraceae bacterium | reverse complement strand
TGTTCACCGCCATCTATTTCTGTCAACAGGTCAACCCGGTTCTGTTTGTCCCTGGCGGTTTGTTTGTTACTCTCACTTTCAAGAATGTGCTGAATTTTCACATCCTGACCAATCAATTCAGTAATAAAGCCTTCTAATATCTCATAGTTGGCCTTGTTTCGAAGCAGTTTCTTCAGTGCCCAGTCAAATCGTACCAGTCGTTCCTGCATAGATATGTTACCTTCCTCGTGGTAATATAACCGCCATCTGTCTGTTTTCCAGAGCCACAACAATACCGAACATGTTGGTCATGTATTGGCTCATTATACGGAATCATACGGATTAATCAAAAAAATTATGATTAGTAGATTTTCCACCAGAAAATACCGGGACACCATACTTAATTCAAACTCAACACGCTTGACAGTCGGAGGTCATTTCTGCTCATGGCACGGATAGCACGTAATTATAGCCGCAGGTATTCCGCACCATATCACACAACGGGGCAACCGGAGGTTATCGACATTTTTCCAGGATGATGACTATCAGGCGTACATCTCATTAATGGCAGAATGGTGCCAAAAATACGGTGTGGAAATATGGGCGTACTGCCATGCCAACCATGTACATCTCATCGCAATCCAGAATTCCGCAGACAGCTTGCGGAGGGGAATCGGTGAGGCGCACCGCCGCTACAGCCGAATGATCAACTTCCGGGACAACTGGAGAGGGCATCTCTGGCAGGGACGTTTTGCTTCGTACCCAATGGATAAAACCCATCTTCTCGCTGCCGTACATTATATAGAGATAAACCCTGTTCGTGCCAACTGCCGATTCATGGCCATGGAGTAGCACACGCGCACACTTGATGGCAACGGATGATGGGCTTCACCGTTACTTGAGTTAGAATCTAAACCGCTCGTTTAAACGGAAAAAGCCAGAACCGAAGACTAAACAGAATTATGTATGGTGTCCCCAGAATTGTGCCCGGCACAACCTTCAGAAGTATTTACTGATATACCCTTCCAGTCTGCCGTGGAGATCGTTCTCCTCCCCGTGGCAAATCTCCCCGTACAGCCGCTTGGCGTGTTCGAGAAACAGGGTGACAATCTCCGGATCAAAATGATTTCCCGACGATTCTCGGAGAATCCCCACCGCCACCTCGAAACTGAACGGCTCCTTGTAGGGACGCTTTGAAGTCAGCGCGTCAAACACATCAGCCACCGCAAAAATCCGGGCATTAAGCGGTATAGCTCCCCCTCCGATACCGGCCGGATAGCCGTTCCCGTCGAACTTTTCATGGTGGCAGAACACCACATCCCGTGCATCCTTCAGCCAGTCATCCCCCTGAATAATGTCCTCACCATGGCGGACGTGACTCTTCATGAGAGTGAATTCTTCTTCCGTCAGCTTCCCCGGTTTGTGTAAAATGGCATCAGAAATGGCAATCTTTCCCAGGTCGTGAAGAAAGGAACCCTTGATTAACCCCTGCATGGCACTCCGCGTCAGTCCAAGATTCTCACCGATATTCACCGCGTAGAGAGTAACCCGATAGTTGTGCTCGTTGGTATCGCTGTCCCGTTTGGCAATGGCACTTCCCAGCACCTTCAACATGCCGATATTGGTCAGGGTCAGGGTTCGGGAATAGTCGACCAATCGGCTGTTCAGGCGGATTATCAGCGGATACAGGACAACACTTGTGGCAAGAACTGCCAGCACCACCAATACCAGCGCCCAAAGAGTCTGCAACTTTATCTGAGCAATACTATCACCGGGGGCGTGATAGATCCCCTCAAGATAACCTATTTTTGTGCCATTTTTGTCGGTGAGCGGTACGAATACCCGTAAATAGGTTTCGCTGTTCACATCCATTTTTGTGCAGACAACACCGCTTTTATCAGAAAATTCATTGCCATGTTTGGGAAGCTTTTCCTCAATATCCCGTGCTGATGCCGCAACCGCTTCGGTGATTTTCACTGAGTTGGCATCATAAAACTCCACAGCAATCAGATTGTCGTGATCGATATGGACCGCCACATTCCTGTTCAGTCTGGCCAGGGCCTCCTCAGACGGTGCTTGCAGATATTCAATTACCGCCTGTTTGTAGTTTGCCGTTTCCGACTTTGCCATGGCAACCACATGGTTATCCAGGCGAATATTTCCCAGATAATGAACGACGCCGCCAATGGCAAAGGACAGCACCAGCCACACCAGTATCAACCTGATAACGAGCCATCGGTGGAGATTTTCTACCATGAAGAGCTGTCTCCTAAAATTCCTCTATTTAAAAGCCGCTTATCTTTTAGAAAGATTAGCGGCTTATCGCAGCAAAGTAAAGGGGCAATACGAAAGATAAATAGAGTAGGGAATGCGTGAGGTGCCTCTCCGTACTCAACATGGGTGGCATTGCCTGGTAGAGTAGCTCGTTGGTTGCATAAACAAAGCAGGGTATCTATGCACATACGGTTCCACGCGACAATCCGCATGTAAATGCATATTCAAGTTTCTGGTCACAAAGAAAAGAATTAAAGCTACTCCTCTTTTTATTTTAAAAATTCTCTATACATGTTAACCTAAAAACCACAACCGCCACGATGCTTCTGCAGGTATTTCTGATGATAGGACTCCGCCTCCCAAAATGGAGCGGCGGGGGATATTTCTGTCACTATGGGGCGACGAAACAGCCGCTTTTTTTCCAGTTCGGCCAGTGACAGTACCACCGCTTCCCGCTGGGCTTCGGAATGATAAAAAACAACCGAGCGGTACTGGTCACCCACATCTGGCCCCTGCCGGTTCAACTGAGTCGGGTCGTGGCACTCCCAGAATACCGACAAAAGGTTTTTGTAACTGATCCGATGCGGATCAAAAGTTATCTCCACCACCTCGGCATGACCCGTACCATGGCTGCAGACCTCCTGATAGGTCGGGTGTTCCGTACGACCACCGGCATATCCGACCCGGGTGGCAACCACACCGGGCAACTCCGTAAATTCCGCCTCAACCCCCCAAAAACAGCCTGCACCAAAGGTGGCAGTTTCAGCCATAGGATTCTCCTCCGTATCTTCGACACAGTAACAAAAAGGGCCCCAAAGGGGCCCCTGCAACGCTACATCAGTTTTTCCATTTCATCTTCCGAAATATCGAAGTTTGCATAGACGTTCTGCACGTCATCATTATCCTCCAGCTTGTCCATAAGCTTGAGCATGCTTTCGGCCTGTTTTCCTTCAAGTTCAACCTGGGTCTGAGGAACCATGGTAATCTCGGCATTGGTATGCTTGAACCCCTTGGCAGCCAGAGCCTCCCGCACCTCAATAAAAGTGGCGGGCTCGGTCGTTACTTCAAAGCAATCATCCTGCTCGGCCACATCCTCTGCCCCCGCTTCCAGGGCAGCTTCAAAGAGTTCGTCAAAATCAGCCCCTTTGTCATAGCCGATGAGCCCTTTTTTGCTAAAGATCCAGGCCACACAGCCGGCCTCACCCATGTTGCCGTTACTTTTAGAAAAAATACTCCGGATATCGGATACAGAACGGTTACGATTATCGGTCAGCACCTCCACCAGCACAGCGGCACCACCCGGACCATACCCTTCATACACGATCTCTTCGTAGGTTACCCCTTCCATTCCCCCCGTACCTTTTTTAATGGCACGCTCGATATTATCCTTCGGCATATTTTCAGCTTTTGCCTTATCGATGGCGGTCCTCAGACGAGGATTTGCTGCCGGGTCTCCCCCTCCAAGTTTTGCGGCGACGGAGAGTTCTTTGATGATTTTAGTAAAAACCTTACCACGTTTGGCATCGGCTGCCCCTTTTTTATGCTTGATGGTGCTCCACTTATTATGACCCGACATCGCTTAAACTCCTTTACGTAAATGTCCCTGCAAGATTTTTATTGCCTTATAAATTTTTAGACACTACCATGTAACGTACTATCTGTCCAGATAGAATTTCACCGAAGAAGGGGCATCGCTGCCATGAAAAAACCGGTCAACATACTGGTATCACTGTTGTTATGCCTTTCACTTCTGCTCCTGCTCGCAGGCTGTACATTACCACTGTTCAATTCCTCAACCGGAGAAGGGGTTCCTCTGCTTTCCACGGAGGAAATAACACGCCCCTATGCAAAACTGGGCAAAATCCAGGTAACCCGGGAGAGCTTCGGACCGGACTACTCACTCTCGCCGGACATCAAGGCCTGGGGTTTTACGGCAATCCGCCAGGAAGCAGAGAAAATGGGAGCCGATGCGGTGTTAAATCCGGAAATCAGCGGTCATACCACCACCAGCGGATTCATGCCTTCCACCGAATATCGGGCAACCGGAATAGCCATAAAATACAAATAGATCAGATTTAATTATCCGTAATGGACAAAAAGTGATTGACACCGAAGCATAAAGTTAGCTATAAGTGTTACTTGTTTGGTGAATGGCGCGTTATCCAAGAGGCTAGGAGCCGGTCTGCAAAACCGTTAACGTCGGTTCGAATCCGACACGCGCCTCCATTACCCGAAAGAATACCGTAGACATCAATAGATAAGCCCCTGATTTCAGGGGCTTTTTTTGTTTTTATTGTAGATTTAAATAGATAATGATAGATATGGATAGACAGTTTTTGACAGTAGCCGTGACAGTATTTGAACACACCATAAAACCGGGTACTGTCAAATAGGGAGAAAACCAGTGCCGAAGCGTATTTTACCACTATCAGACAGGGAAATAACCAAGGCAAAACCGACAGATAAAGATTATGCACTCCGCGATGGCGGAGGTCTGTATCTGCTAGTCACCCCCACAGGCGGGAAGCTTTGGCGACTTGACTACCGATTTGCGGGCAAGCGGCTGACTCTGTCCCTGGGAGCATACCCCACCCTCTCCCTGGCTGAAGCCAGGGAGAAGCGAGAAGAGTCAAAAAAGCAAATACTGTCAAACGTGGATCCTAATGCTGTCAAAAAAGCTATGCGCATGGCAACTACAGCCAAAAACACCTTTGAAGCTGTCGCCCACGAGTGGCACCATAAGTTCGGAAGCACATGGACAAAGGATCATTCTGAAAGAAAGCTTACAAGGCTCACAAAATATATCCTCACTCAAGTTGGCGGTATGGATGTCAACGACATTACAGCACAAGAACTATTGGCCGCTCTGAGTAAAATATCCTCTCCCGATATTATGCACCGGGTCAGGTATGATTGTGTCCAGGTTATGAGATATGCCATTGCTACCGGCCGTGCTTCCAGAAATATTGCTGATGACCTTCGCGGGTCCCTCCCCCCTGTCAAAGGCGGACACCATGCGGCCATCACCGATCCGAAAGAACTAAGCGCGCTTTATGCCGCAATCAATGAATACACCGGTTCTATCATCACAAAATGTGCCATAAAATTACAAATATTGCTTTTTGTCCGCCCAACTGAACTGCGAACAATGGAATGGAGTGAGATCGACGGAGTAATGTGGAGCATCCCAGCCGAACGAATGAAGATGCGAATACCGCATATTGTACCGCTCTGCACACAGGCTCTGGCATGTCTAAATGAGTTGAGACACATCACCGGTAAAGGCAAGTATGTTTTTCCGTCACAGCTCACATCTGGACGCCCTATGAGCGAAAATACAGTAAATACGGCACTACGCAGAATGGGTTACAGCAAAGATGAAGTTACCGGCCATGGTTTCCGTGCGACTGCCCGTACTATTTTGGACGAAGTCTTAAAAGTGCGAGTGGATTTGATTGAACACCAGCTTGCGCACTCAGTCAGAGATACGAACGGCAGGGCATACAATCGGACGTCATTCATCCCGGAGCGTACGGTCATGATGCAGCAATGGGCTGATTATCTTGATGACATCAGCCAACAACCAAAGTGATATCATCTCGGCTCTTTCCGACGGTCTACACCATCCCATGGTGGACTGGCGGGATGGCGCACCTTATGCTCCCCGATCAGCCGGTCAAACTCCGACCGCAACTCCTCATGTTCCTCCCGTAGGATGTTGATCGATTTCCAGATGCCCTTATAGAGCATCGTAACCATTGCACCAGCACCAGCAAGCAGCCATCCGATGGCATGTATCAACAGGTTTTCATGCCCAGCGAGCAGCTCGTTCATTGTCCACCCCCCGTTTCTTCCTCGCTCGCTTGTTGGACGCGCGGCATTGCAATAAAGTGCACGTCATTACCACTACGCACGTAAGAAGTATCGCCACAATCAAAACGAACGATACGACGGGGCTGTTAACCATGGCCGCACAGAATGCCGCAAAACCGGTAAGTGCTAAACTGTTCGATGGTGTCATTAAGAGGTCCTTTTCAATGTCAGAATCTGTATTCCAATCGGGCTTTTATACCCGCGTCAACCGGTTTTTGTTGTGAGGTTTCGGCGTTGACCTCAATTTGCAAATGCACGTCTTTTACCCGGAGGATATCCCGCTTATAATACGCCTCGTAACTCTGCCCCGTCTCTGTGTTGATACCCGTCCCCACTCCGATATAATTCGCTCGCTCAAGTGCAAACCACGGCGGAGGGTTCAGTTTGTAGTCAATGTGACTTTCCCCCGTTGTCATATTCATTGTTGCGATTGATTCGGCTCCATTAGGAGCGGATGGTATGGTTCCGGTCGCGATAACCTGTTCTCCATCCTGCACCGGGGCGTCACGCCATTTTGTGACAATCACCTCTTTAGGGTAATACTTGACCACCACCTTCTGTTCTCCGGTACGCTTTGATATCGGGACCGGTGGTGCTGTCGGTTGCCATGTGTAATCGTTTTTCGGCTTCGGGGCCAAAATACACCATCCAAAATATAATATTACGCCAGCCAACAATAAACCGCAGGCTCTCAAACGTGTCTGTAGTGCTATGAGAAACGCCGCTTTCATCCCGCCCCATACTGCCACCACCTTCCGACCTATGGCCTCTTTAATGTCGGGCATAATGACTCCTGTACTTTTGCCTGCCATAATTTCAGATTGGCGATTTCCGTCTGCATCTGGTCGTGTTCTTTGTCCATTTTGGCCAGTTCGCGTTTGAGGAAAAAGACCACGACCAACAGCCCACCACTCATTAGATAATGGAGAAGTTTTTCATCCATGTCAGTCCACCACTCGGTCTATCCAGCTGAAGAAAAACTGGCGCATAGGTGGTTTCCTCTCTACGAGGTTCACATAAAACGCCACCCGCTTAATCCGGATGCTATTAAAAAAGGCAATCCGGTTGTCTCGATCTTTGGTGTAATCGTTTATCCATGCTATCGTTTCCGGTGTAAATTTAGCAGGCGGCGGGTTCCTCTTGAAAAACACCTTCTCCGTATCTGCCCACTGCACCTCTTTCAGCACTTTGGCGAGCAACCCTTGAGCCAACCCAGGACCACCGTTGACTATCTCATCACACAGTTCATCAGCTATCATCTGGCTCTTTAATTCTCCAAGGTGATACGCGTCCCAGTATTGCTTGCGATATATAGCCTCAGCCTGTTGTACCGTAATGTTCTTGATGTCGAGGTTAGGGAAGGTGTTAGCGGCGATGCCGTACTTAGTCCCCTTCAGAATGCCTTTACCAACCTTGCCACCAGTCCAGTTGCCGGGATCAACTTTGTTGGCTGTGTAACCGCCCTCATGCGGTAGGATGGTCTCCGTAAAAACCTTGTGGAAGTCGGCTGCGTGCGCCGAAGAACATAATATCGCGGCTGCGATCACTTGTCTCACCGCGTGTGCGGTCACTTGTCTGAACATAATTTTCTCCTTTTATGGTGGTGTCGGCCATACAGGGTTGGCCGGGTTGCATATAGCCGGGAAATCTCGGAGCTGTTGACGGTATGCCGCCCAGGCGGCTTTCTGCTCGTTGGTAAGAGTAACGTCTGGCAATTGTGTCCAGTCCGATCTTGACAAGCGTGAGTTGCGTTCAATCTTGATCTGTCTCATGACCTGTTCCGGCGTTGGCGGTATCGGCTCGACTGGTACAATGCAAGGTTTTTCGGCAATGATATGTGTCGCATCGGCTGGTGGGTCGGCGTAGTAATTCTCATCGTCCTGGCACTGGATACTAATATGATCTTCTGGACAGTCAACAAATCTTGTAATATATCCATCTGTTACCCTGTAAACTGCTATTATCATCGTTTTGCCCCCAGTACAACTATGCTTGCATTGGATACCGTTGCTTGGCTGTCTCCTCCGCCCGTACCATAAAATTGGAAGTAATAAGTGTGCGTCCCGGTAGGGCAGTTATCTGTTATGGTGATACAAGAGAGATTACCCGCTGACAATGCCGGCGGTGTGTCGCCACCTGCATAATTATGTGCACTCACCGCTCCTATTGCACCCGTTAAATCGGTGCTGTCACGCAATATCCGCACATAGGCATTGCCGTCATATCCCTGATAAGAGTAATAGTTTACCGTGCCGCTGATACTTACGATAATCTTTAACGTTGCGCCTGTATCATTATTGATTGCAACAGATACCGCTGACAACCATACGTTGTGGCTTGCTGATGTGGTGCCGGTGGTATAGCTGGCAACTGGTATGGTTACAGCATTGCCTTTGATCTGCAATGTGTCCACCTGAGCACTACCAATTTTTGCGGTGGTGATCTGAGCATCGGCAATCTTCGCCGTGCTAATAGCTGCATTCGCAATCTTTGCCGTGTCAACAGCCAGATTTCCAATCAGAGCATTTGTGATGGCACCGTCCTGGATAGCGGCAGTGCCGATGACTGCCGCCCCAAACCGTTCGGGTTCAGTTATTGTGCCGGTGACTTTCCCGCCACCCAGATCAATAGCATTGTTTGCGATATTCCCCGCCTGGACGATGAGCGGCCCCAGATCGGAGTTGCCGATCTTGCCGGTTGTCGCAGATACTCCGTGCAGCGCGGTAGCCCCTTTGACGTTTGCTTTCGACACGCCACGAATCCAATAATAATAGGTCGCCCCAGTCACGCCCACCATGTCGGCATAACTGATGCCGGTGGTGGTGCCGATTACCCGGAATTGGTTACGGTCATCCGTGGCCGCCCGCAGCACTTCATAATGGTCAAGCCCGGTGTCGGCGGTGCTGACCGCCCAGTCGATAGTGATGGATGCGAGACCGGCGGATGCTGTGATACCACCCACCTGCAATGGGACTGCATCCCCTCCTGTTACAGTGTAAGAGTATGCGTCAACGGTGGAGATGTCTTGCAGTTGCGTGCCATAGATGTTGAACGCGGGGAGCTTCACGTACAGTGTTTTATCCACCATGTTGGTAGGTACTGCGTACTTGAATACAGCCCCATCTAATCGCATGAACTCGCTTCCACTCGCATGGGCGTCTACAGTGCTTCCGTATGCCCCGCGTCGCAGGTAGGTCAGATCGTAATGGCCGACAGCCGTGAGCGTCGCATCGGCATAAGCCACCAACTCCCCGCCCACGTAGCTCAGTGTTGTGAGCAGATCGGCGTCGTTGTGTGTGGCTGATTGCAGTTCGCCCCCGCTGGCGGTCAGATCGACAGCCATGGTGTGCGTCGTGTCCGGGTCGGTGCCGAAAGACAGTATTGCAGTCAAAGCCCCGTGTCTGGCCTTGGCAGTGATTATCCCGATTTTGGTGTAACTGCTGCCGTCGGTGGATACATGCACCTCACAGCCGCCCCAATCGCTCCCGCCCGATGTCCCCAACCATACCTCGGTTCGGCCAGCCAGCGCGAAAGGCGGCTCAAATATAATTGGTGTGTGGCTGTTGCCTGGGTCAATCTTGTAATCGGGGGTGTATCCGCCCCCGCCACCCTGCGATGTGTATGCTGCGGTGCTGTTCACCCCGAACGGAAACTCCAGAGCGGTGATGGTAAATACACCGTTCTCGTCCTCGGCTATCTCCATGATCTGCACTGGGGCTTTATTGAGCCCCATGGCACTGTCGGTGATGGTAACGAGATTGAGCGGTTCCAGCAGGCAGTATTTCCATCCCAGCTTGAAAGTGTATTGTGCCCGGCGGTACAGTACCTGCTGCAGGCGGTACTGCGCGAGGTTACGGGCAATCGCCTGGTCGCAGATCATGTGCAGCTGTAGTGGGTCTTGGCTGCGGAGCCCTTTCGACTCGATGTCGGCCAGATCTCGCGCGTCTGCAATCTCGATGTTGTAATCACTGACCCGGTTGACAAACTCAACCTGGACGTGATTGTAAGCGTCTGCGGAACTGTTGCGGGTGCAAGTAACGGGGTCGTCATCGCTCTCAACAATATAATCGTCATCGTCCAGATCGTATTCCGGCGTAAGGTCAGGATAATAGGTGTAGTCGTTGCCGCCGGTAATCGCATCGCAAAATGGCACCACCCGGAGCTTATTCTGTGACCATACATACTGGCTATTGGTGGCGGTAGCGAGCTGTTGCAGAAAGTCTGATGCTTGCGTCTGCTCGGTTAATGCGGGGGAAACCAACAGATTCGCCGCCTTGCACCATACAGAGTAATCCCCCAGATCGTCCAGGAACTGCTCCGGCCATCCGGCCCCGTAGGTGGCATTTGACAGGAAATCAGCGAGAATGTATGCGGGGTCGGCATCGTCTGTGACCTTGCCGCCGCCCACCACCTCAAAACTCAATGAGGGCAGACTGGCACTGCTATCAAGCTCCATCGCCTGTTTGGCCGCATAACACAGCCCTGAGTACCCCAATGCTTCAGTCGGGTGCGCGCTGACTATCGGAGCCCACGGCTCTTGTCCCTGCGTCCCGTACATGATGTCCATGCCGCTGTCGGCGAATGACTGCTTCGCTTTGTCGTTCCAAACGTTGAGGACATACGCATACCCCTCGCATAATCCGATCAACACGTTGGCATAGTATTTATATCCTGTGGTGGTACTCCCGCCGCCCATTATTTACCCCCAACGTCTTGTTTCTGTTCCACCGCATAAAAATCGCCGTACCAGATCATGTTGCATGATACGCGAGCCGTGCCCCATACTAGCGGCCTAACGACTCCGTATGTGGATGTCTGTAGCCTCACCGCCTTTATCATTTCTGGCTGCTGCCCTTGTGTCCCCCCGCTGCTAAACATTTCCACCTCCCCAGAAACTATGGATGCTGTCCTGTCGCGTCACCATACTCGGCTGTAGGGCATCGGCATATTGCACCCCGCCGACGTGCTTGGCATGAATAACCCTCGGCCACTCTACCACCAGCGCACCGTGCGCCACGATACGGCCATAGCGATACAATATGATATCCCCCGGCAACGGGGTGCGGTCTACTTGTTCACAATACTTGCCAACCCAATCCAGATACACCTCGCTCGACCGGTGCAGATGAAAATCGGGCTTGAACATCCCCAGGTCAACACGGTCAATGAGCCCCACTCCGTGAAATGCGGCAATGAGGAACGTCCCGCAATCGACCCCGGCGCCTTTAACGCTGGCATTGAGATGGTACGGTGTCAGTAACCATGTCAATGCCTCTGATACCACCGCTGCTCGTTGTTCTTGCTCTGTCATGTCAGTATGCCGTTTCTGCGACCGGTACAAACGGCTCGCCGCTAAAATTCGTTAGATTGTTGAACTTCGTTTGACACGTCGCCATTGTGTGGTTGCATCCGGGGAACGCCAGAAACGTGTCACCGACTGCCGGCATATACGGGAGCGGCAGAGCGAATACCAGGTTACCGCTGGTGTGCTTTTTGACCGTTCTGCTCACGCCCGTATTGACCCCGCTGGTGAATACCACCTCGCCCATGTCGTAATACCCTGCTTCCTGACTGGTCAAACCGCAGAGGATAGACGTTGCGGTACTGCCCGATGCCACTGCCGATGATAACTGATACGCAGACTTTGTGACCAGACAGCCCGCATCGTACAGCGTGCGTCGGCAGGCGGGCTGGTAGACGTTGCGGGGCATCTTGACGTTGAGCAGTTCCAGCCACGATTTGATAGTGATCGGTATCTCCGTCCTGCTGTAATCGGTGATGTCCGACACGCGGCCAGAAAACCGCATGATTGTCCCGTAGCAGTATCCCCAGTTGCGACCGAAAAACGCACGCCGCAGGGTGAGAGTTGCACCGTCAAGAAAGCCCGCCCGGATGCCATGCAGGAATGGTACGCCTTTGAGTAAGTTGGTCTCCGACGGGTAAATGGTGATCTGCAACTCGTCCACTTCAATACCGGCCTTGACAGATATCCCGCCGCGTGCCAGCGACAGCTCGTTGCTGTACTGGTTGCCGTCGATGGTGAGCGGTACGCCTGCTGACGTGTAATGAAGTACCTCACCTGATTTGAGAGTAAACGTGTACAGGTCGGCCATCAACATCTCGGTGGCTGTGGCTAATTGGTATGCGAGTTCATAGGGTACGTCGATCATATTGGCCTCTTTACGCTGGCAGTATCGCGGGCAGTTTGGGAGCTGCGCGCAGCACGCTCCGGAACTCCACCTTTTTTGCTTCCCACAATGATTTTGCAAATTGGTTAAACTCGCAGGTTTCGTGGAGAAATCGGCATCGATACTGAAAGCCAAAATCCGCCGTTATCACCGCTCCGGTTGCCGGTGCCGCGTTAAACGATATTAAGCCGATTGTGCTTATTGTGTATGTCGATGGGTTCTGCAATGTGCCATTTTTATACACATGCACCGTTCCGGTGATGTCGTAGAACGGCTCGAAAAAGTCACCATAGGTTCTGCCCAGTTGGAAGTATGTTGACACACCATCGCCGGTCCCAATCGTCTGTCCAGCCACGCTATTATCATCCGGGTCGGTGTACAGGAACGTGTCAAAATTCCCACGGCATTTCAGGAACAATCCCACGAGCTGTTGCAGCTCGTTGTATGAGCCGTTCCGGAGCAGATCGTACTTGAGACTGAATGTCCATTTCGGATATGACCAGTATGCGGTCGCAGTCTCAGCCCCGGATGCCGAGGTCTGTATTTTGGTGCTGAACTCCGGCGACTTACTGATGTCCCATGTCACACCAGGGAGCGTCGGAAATACATAGTTAC
Source organism: uncultured Geobacteraceae bacterium (assembly GCA_903876875.1). Classification (GTDB taxonomy): domain Bacteria; phylum Desulfobacterota; class Desulfuromonadia; order Geobacterales; family Pseudopelobacteraceae; genus JACRCG01. The sequence goes on along the minus strand of CAIRBT010000038.1, from coordinate 27,586 downwards.
TCATCATCTACCCCCTACCGAATGCAAAATTTCGCTGTTTCGTACCGAGACTGTCAGCCAATGCTTGCCCGTGTTCACGGAAAAACTTTTTGACTGACTTCGCGTCAAGTGCCGAAATGTGGAAATTAACCATTGATTGTTGCGTCTGTTGCGGAGAATCGGTCATGTTGCGGACTTTCTCCGCGAGGTTTGCTGGCAGAATCATTTCGTTCGCGTGCGTCTGTACAACAGGGTTGATACCAGACGGGATATCATAACCGCCTGCCGCTGATGCCATGGCGATATAACCAGCACCGAGAGCCGACATTTCCGCCGCTGCGGCCGCCGCCATAGCAGGGCCGACTATTGGGATAGGTGCGACAGCCGACGCCGCGCCCATGGAGGCCACCGCCGTTTCAGATGTGGTCAATGCGACGTTCCGCATCGCCGTCACTCCGTATGTTTCGGCTGCGGCTGCGGCTCTTGCCGCGACTCGCGCCTGTTCCTGTGTCTGCCCGAACAGCGTCATCATAATTTGCTGTTGCGCCCACTCCACACCCATCTTGACAAAACCTGACACCATGGCTCCGACAACAGCTATCGACAGTTTGCGCATGATGTCTCCGAACCGGCCACCGTACATAATCATGTTGGTAATCGTATTTTGGAACGCCTGGCCGATGCCGGTTATCATATCCCGCCATGGTTTGCTGGCGGCATTCGCGGCCTGCATGTTCAGTTGCCCCATCTGCTGGGCATGACGCGCCTGCATCGCCTCCAGCTGGTTCATCAGCTGCTGTTCCTCGACGCTCCCCTGCCGGGCATTGGCGAGCTTCGTCTCAAGAGCATTGCGGTCGTTTGCTTGCTCCTTTGCGAGCAGATCCGTCTCGGCTGCTATCGCCTGGCTGTCAGATAGCGCGCCAATGGCCTTGAGGTTGTTGACCTTGTCGCGCTCGATGCTGGTTTCGATGTTGGACAACTCCCGCAGATGATCTGCGAGCATGTCCGCCCGTTTCCGCTGGTCGGCCTCATGCTCCATCTGCATCTTCTGGATCTCGCGGAGTGCCGCCTGGTACTCTTTCGCTTCCTTGTTACCATTGTGGGCGGTGAGTATGGCGGCGGCGGTGCGTTCGGCTATCGCAATCCGCTCCTCACCGCCACGCAGTGCAGCGTCGGCCTCGATCTTCAGTGCTTCGACGGTGGTTGCCAATGCTTCATGAGCGGCTTTTTTGTCGAACTCAAACAGCTTCCGTCGGATAGCGATACGCTCCTCGGCAGACAGATCAGCAGTCGCTAACAACTGACTCCAGTAGTTCCGGTCGCCCGCGATGTCGTCGTCCCAAAATTCCTTATTCGCCATCTTGATTTCTTCCAGATCAGCTTCCCAAGCGGATATTCTGGATTCAGATTTTTTGTTTTTCGGCTCTTTCGCAGCGTCGTAATGTTCCCCGTCCGGAACAATAGACTGCTGAGTGTTTGTCTTTTTCAATCCCCACAATTTAGCGACGGCATCATTGGTGCTGTTGGCGGCGGTAGTGATACGTTTCAGCGTCTGCTCGCTGGTGTCTCCAGCCTCCTTCCACCCTGCTTTTGCTGATTCCCATGCCCCCCTAAAGTCGCCATCCATGATCTTGGAAAACACGTTCGCCAGCGTCGTTGCGGAGGTGATGATGTTGTTAATGACCCATTTCAGCGTTTCATACAGGGTTATTGCACCGAGTACAACATACTGGAAAAACGTTATGATGCCGTTCAGCGCGCCCTTGAATATCTCCACAGATTGAGGGCCGATGGAATTAAACCACGCCCCCAGCTGTATCAACGTCGGCATGACCGCATTGCCGATCATGATCTCGACCGAATGCATGGTTTCCTTCATATCAACCTGGGCTTGCTTGTATGCTGCCATCTGCTTGATGCCTTCAGGGCCCACAATCAAATGGAGTTCCTCGGCTCGCTTCTTCGCATGCTCTAGTTGTGATTCAGTGAGGCGCACCAGGCCTCGCACTTCATCCCACTTCCGGCCATATATCGCCATGCCTGCGGCGTTCTGGTCAATGCCCCCCTTTAGTTTGCTCAGGGATGAATTGACATCCATCATCAGGTCAAGTGTGGTGCGGTAATTGCCGTTTCCGTCACGGGTCTCGACGTGCAGGGCTTTAAATGCGGCCTCGTTGGTTCTCAGCGTCCGGGTGATCATGGATGATGCCACACTCATCGTGTCTGTTGTGTTGCGTGTCGCGGCGAGTGCGACATTCAGAATGCTGGCCTCTTCGGTCGTGATACCGAGCTGCTTTGACAGCTTGCCAGCCTCCCCTGTCCATTTGATAGTTTCCTCGATGACGTCCTTAAACACCTTGCCACCGGCCATGATGCCCGCAGCGGCAATAAAAACGCTGGTCACTTTTTGGATGCTGTCGCCGATAGCCGCAAAATGCTTCTGGAGGTCTGACTGCATCTTTCCAATGCTGCCGGTCACGTCAGTAGTCATTTTTTGCAGTGATGTTTGTATGATCGTTGCGGAGCTGTCCACCGTGGATTCCGCTTCTTTCAGCCCGGACGCAAGCCCTTCGGTATCAGCCCCTATTTTTACATTGGTTTCTTCTGCCATATTGTCACCCCATTATAGATGCCAGGATAGGATCGGATTCTTCCGGGTTCCACTCCTCGGCCTGATGATCAGCCGGTTTGATGTCCAGATATGCCATGCACAATCGCGCGGTGCTGATGTGCGTCGGCGGGTATGATTCCCAATATTTCCGCATCCCGTTAAGCCTGGGGATGGTCATAGTCTCGTCAATGTATTCCCACGTCCAGCCGGTAGCGGTGACCAGTTCGGTGTATATACCGTCCCAGTCGATCACGCCATTACCACTACCGGCACCTATTCCCCCTGCTGCACAAGCCCCGATTGCCCCATGATAGCGGCCATCACAAACGGCAGGTTTTTGAGGTCAAGCAGTTCCTCTACTTTTTCGCGTTCCAGATCCGGATAGTTCCGCGTCAGTGCCAGATGAACTATCTCGACAGCGGAGTCGAATTGGCCATCCGACATATTGCGTGCGTCAGTGGTGTTGAGTTTTGAGAGAAGCGGCTGCAGCTTGCGAAGCCTCTTGAAATTGAGTGGCGGTACGGTGTACGTCTCTCCGCCCATTTTGATTTCTGTTCCGTCGATCATGTCATATCCCCTTACGGTGGTGTCCCCAGGTTGAGCCACGGCAGGGCGCGGGGATTCGCCTCTTCGGATGCCTCCTATCCGTGGCTTGTTGGTTACGATGCGAACGAGGCGTACATCACGTTGTTGCCGCTGTCTGCGAAAGCCTCAAAGTCGAACTCAGGCACCACAAAGTCTTCCAGCTTGGTGGCAAATGACAGTTTGGTCGCGGTGCAGGCGGGGAACTTCCATGTGTAGCTCTGCCCGTTATATCCGCCACTCAATACAGCCGTGAAGATCGGAGCCACGCCCATGAGTGGATTAACAACGGTGATCTGCTTCCCGGTGCTGGCCGCATTGTAGGTGTAGCTGATGTATTTGCCGGTGGTATCGCCACTGGAAAATGTATAGACGCCTGACGCCACTTTGTACTGCCCTGCGGTCGGGGTTGCGGAAGTTGTGCGGAGCAGAGCCAGTCCGGACACCGCGTCGATGACACCAAGATCATCCGCAAATGTGGCGGAGTTGGCAACGGTGACGGTTGAGCTGGCCGGCGTTCCGCTCTCGTTGTTAACAACGGCAAGATTGCCGATTGCAGAAGATGCGTTAAAAAACAGCTCGTTGAACAGCTGGCCGTTGATCTGGGCGAACTTAGCTTTGCCCGATACCTTGATTTTGCCGCGAGCGACAGCCAGCGGAAAAGCGTACTGGCCGTGGAGCTCTTTAGAACTGGCGGAAATGTCAATCGACACATCCTGGAGTGCCCCGAACTGCTGGGGGGTTGCACCGGTGGCAGACGATGTGCCGTAGAGGACACCGGAGCCGAATGCGTACTGTTTTCCCATGATGTTTCTCCTTTTCGCCCAATGGGCGGGGTTTGTTATGCAAAGCGGTTTTTAAGTTCATCCACCGCCGCCCGTATTTCGTTCTGGGCTTCGGTCAAATAAGGTGATTGCCGGTCGCAGAAAAACTCCCGATACCACGCCTCAATGGCTGCCTTCGGGTCGGTTGATTCTGCTGTTGTTGTTTCTTCGCTCATGTTTGGTATCCTCACACGGTTAAAATGTTAATGGGGATTATCGCCACGGCCTGCTCGCCAAGCACCCCTTCGTCGGATTCAATGTTGCCCTCAATCCAGCAGTGCGACACGCTCGGCAGTCCGAGTGTTTGTGTCCCACCGTCTGCCGGAACGAGTGCTGCCTCGATGTTGTCCAGCATATTGTTGATGATGGTGGCTGGTGTCTGTTCTATGTCGTCAGTCCGGGCATACACATAGCAATGGCAGGTGATCTGCCACTTTGTCGGGATGCCCTTCTGACGGATTGCCACCTGCTCGCCGACTGTCAGGAACAGCGCGGGCTGTTCCTCTGCGGACACATCCGACCAGTGACGCAGACGACGCGAGCATGTCACCGCATCTGCCGACCCTGACAGCACTTCAAACAGTTTCTGATAAATAGGTTCTCGTATCATTTGATTGCCGCCCTGATCTGCGATTGTATTTCGGCTTCCATTTCTGCCAATGCCGATCGTAGGAACGATCTGGCCGGTAGTCGCATGTGCCTGCTATGCGACTTCACCATCACGGCTTTCGGGCTCTTTAAATCCTTGCCCCATGCCTTTTTGATCTGCCGCATGTGTTCCCGCACGGTGACGTTTTTGTCCACTCCGTACTCATGCGCGTGAGCATATTCGACACCTGTTCCGACGATTCCATAGATACTCGTCGGTGTGGTTTCAATCCTGTAATTGATCGACCGCCGCAGTCGGCCTGTCCGATTGCGGAGTACAGCACCTGACAGCTTGTTTTCCTTGACTGCCCGCGAGAGCTTGATGCACAACCGCGTGATGCTCTCGTTCAGCCGTTCCTGTACGCGAGGGAGTATTGTCCTGATAAATGGAGCCAGATGCTCCCTGCCGATCAACTCCGCTTTGATCATATCGGTGTCACCCGCTGATACTGCCGCAATACAGATTTGACCTCGCTGGTTAGATCGCTTTGCGAATATGAGACGATCTCACCCGCGAGGGTTTTTGAGTTGATACCAATACGGTCACGCTCCCGGTATTTTTTTCCAACCATCTCCATACAGCACCGTTGCAGATCGGCGGGAAGGGTATCGTATCCGGCAGTGTAGATGATGTTGATGTTCTTCCGCCCGCGCGTGAATATCCGACCGTTAAGTAACGTGATGGTCAGAGCGTCAAACATATACTCCGTCTCCGGTATCGTCGTCCCTGCCACTACTACAGCCGCTACAGCCGTCACCGGCCAGTTAGCGACCATAAGAGTATTCGCCCCGTTCCCGTCTCGCGTCTCGACATAATCACGGGAGTCCAGATCGCGCGACATGAGCGACCGGATATATTCGGTTGTCTGGGTGATGAGCATTTGAAGCAACTCATCATCGGTCGCGGAGTTGATTTTAAGCCAGGCTTTCACCTGCCCCACCGTGCAAAAGTCCATGGTCATGCCCTCTCGCAGCCAATTTCCAGTAATGCGTCAACATCTTCCGGAGAGGCAATAATGATGCCTTTCTCGGCGGTGTACTCGTTGCCATTCGCGGAGCAGTTGCCGCCTTTCAGCTTTACACCGTCCGTGGTTTCCTTCGGTTTGCTCGCCATTTCGATTCCTCCATTATGCCGGGGAGGGTGAAAGCCCTTCCCGGCTGGTTGTTGGTTAGTGGCCGGCTGCGATATTGTGGATCATACCGAATGCAGGCGGGAAGTAGCACTGAAGCACGCCGTCGAAATAGACGCCATACTCGTACTTACGGGATTTGAGCGGCCATTCGATCTGGTAGTAATCGCGGCGGAGCTTTTTGACCAGCACGGATCCCACGTTTGACAGAGGGTAAGGAATGCTGTCGCTGTAGAAAATCATCATGCCAGCGGGCATGTTGGGATGCACCTTGATGGCAACACGCTGGTTGGTGATCTTGTTGAGGTACGACCCGACCACGGTGCCGGCGTCGAGAGTGTTCCCGCCATTGTCGGACGCATACCGGATGAGCGGTGCGCCGCCGTTGGCGATGATCAGGGCGTTCATATCGAGCAACACCTGGCTGGATACATAGATGGTGTCGGGGGACAGACGGTAGTTGTCCCAGAAGGACGCAAAGGCCGTCTCAACCTGAGTGATACCACCAGCTCCGTCGCTTGTCAGTTTGGTGCCGACGCCAGCAGTACCAGTTGCGAGTGCAGCGACGTATGCACCAGAGCCACTGGTGGCAATCTGCGAAATGAGTCCGTCATACACAAGGCTGTCTTTGGAGTTGTCGGAATCGAGACCAGTGGCGTTTGCGGCCATCGAGCCGGTTGCGTTTGCAGTGATCAGCACCGAGTTGATGGCGGTGATTGCACCGAGGGTTGAGCCAGCACCAGTGGCGGTACCCCAGAACCATGCATAAGCGGCGGCACCGGCAATCGGGGTCACGCTTGCACGCACGCCATGGGTAGCATTGCCATCGCTGGCAGTAGTCACGCTGGCGACGCTGGACATCTGGCCGCAGAAGCCCTTGATGGTATCTGTGGAGCCGTCGGCATTGGTACGGGTAACGGCAACGGGGTTGCCTGTGCCGGCCACCGACCAGGTACGCTGGCCGCGCAAGGTCAGAGGTACGCAATAGACCTTGTATGCAGTCGCTGCAGCGAGAGCACCACCGGTGGCAACATCGGCCAGTGTCGGGGTGGCGGCTGCGGACAGTGCCAGCGAGGCATTTCCACCAAGGTCCAGAAGTTCCTCTGTGATCATGGTGCTGTGGAGCAGACCCTGTACGGCGCGGGCTTTTGCGTCATCGTAACCTTCAGCAGCATAATCGGCTTCAAACGTGACATAGTTCTCATGGCCGATGCCAGCAAACTTGGCGAGGTAGTCAGCCGTGGTCTGGTCGATGACCGCACCACGATTGCCCTCAGATACGCCGCCAGTCACTTTGCTGGGGTTGATGGCGGTGATTGCCCTCCAGTTTGCCTGGATACCTCTGCCGCCCACAACACGGGGGATCCGGTTGCGCAGCGGGGTGAGTACGGGATACAGCAGTTTCGCGGGGGATTCCAGATCATAAAACGTCAACCCGGAAGTCGCGGAGGAAGACTGCGAGTACGCACGGGTGAGGTCGGCGTCCGCAATCGGGTTCTTCTGTGCTTCAGCGATTCGCTGGAGCGTGTCCTGTGTAGTATTCGGCATGGGTGTTGTCTCCTTTTTGCTCCATGTGGAGCCGCTGTTATATTCAGCCATGATGGCCGTACTGCATTTTTAGTACAATCTCTGCCCGCCAGATGCATGGACGCGTTTGATTGCGTCGGTCGCGTCTTTTGGTGGTTCGTCAGAACGCGTAATTTGACCGCCGTCCTGTTCTTTTTCCACTACCCTTACTATCCCCTTCGGTGGTTCGGGTTCTGATTCCAGGCGTTCAATTTTGACTTTGCTTGCGTCCAGTTCTGCGCGCAGTGTGTCCGCCTCGCCCTGCAAGCGGTTGATCGTATCGCCCAGGTCGGCGATGCGTTGCAGATCGTCGTTTGCTCCGGCGGCCAGCTCTTCACGGTTGCACCGATCACAGAGTGTTACGCCCATGTCGCGCAGGCAGTCGCGTATGGTGTTGAGCCTGGTCATGTTTTCGGAGCTGATTGATGCTCCCCTGCGTTCCACATCATTGCAGCCACAATCGGTGCGCTGCACGTTGCCAGCCGGCTCCGACAGTTCCATCAGCGGAATCTCGGCAGGCATCGGCTGTGTTTCCTCGGTTGTAATCTCTTTGATCTCTGAGGCAATAAACTTTTTCAGCCCCTCAATCGCTGCCGAGAGCGACGCCACCTGCTCTGCGGCCTCCGGGTGCTGTTCGCCCTTTTCAAACGCGACAAGAAACTGGATCTTCTCCAGTGCTTCCAGTGCGGTGCGAACGTCGCAAATTTCCTCTCCGGCGAATCGCTCCACCGGGGCCTCTGTGCCATCATGTCCCATGTTTGTCTCCTCTCCATAAAGTCGGTACTCATTTATTGTGCAGCCTGGGTTGGCAGGCCGGTCAACTAAACTGAACTCGGTGATCTCCCGCAGAAATACGCGGTCACCGTCCTGATAGTCCTTTTTTCCACCGATGCTGAAGCCCTTGTAAACTCCCTCTCGCACTTTGTTCCATGCGGAGTCATCTACAACATGGACGCCCAGCATCACGCCGGTATCGTCAACGGTGATGTCCTCGGCTGTACCGACTGCTGACGGCTGGTGCATCTCTCGGACGTTACGCCATTTGAGGTATTCGGGCAGGCACGCGCGCACGCTGTCGAGGTCGATAATGGTGCCGTATGAGTCCATCATGTCCTCGCGTGTACCGTACCCCCACACCATCCGCTCTTCTTCATCTATGCGGGCGATATTGCAATAAAAATGCGGGTTGATTGTCGTCATTGTGTGTCCTCCTCTATGATACGGTTATTTCTACAGTGCCATCCCAACCATTAGAACCCGTATACGCTGCGTCAATTGCGTAGCAGTAGTATGTACCGGCTATGGTACAAATGCCTGACGCGTACCCTCCATTGCCTCCGGCATAACCACCGTTATTGCCACCGCCTCCGCCACAACCCCCACCATCCACAAATGCGGGTGATCCGAAACCAGACGCCGCTCCGGTTCCGGGGCCACCATCTGATGCCCAACCACCATACCCCCCTGACGCGGAACCTATAGACAACCCTGGTCCCCCCATGCCATCGTCATAAGCATTGTCCCCACCACCACCACCGCCAACGCCTATGTAAACTGACCCCGCAACCGTGAACGAATTGACGTTGTTCACGGTTGCCACCCCACCACCATAACCGCCTCTTGTGTCATCACCACCACCTCCGCCTGATGCATTTAATGTAGCGACAAACTGGCTCATGTTGTTGAACGTGTATGTACCACCACCTCTGAGAGTTCCATTAATCCACACTTTCCCGTAAGAAACTACAAACGCGAATGTTTTTGTACCCGCACGAGGTACGCATCTCACCCTATCAGCAAGCATTTGCGGACACCTCGTCTGGCCATCTCATAACTGGGAGTTGCGCCACGAACCACGCAGCGATACCGCTGTCGGGAACGGAAACGGAACCGTCAGCAACACCGCCGGTTATTGCGTATGCCACCGACCATGTCTGGTCACGCCAGTTGATACCGGCGAGACCTTCTGCTGCATATTTCGGATTGATCGACTGGGCATACGAGCAAAGAGCCAGCATGCCATCATATCCGCGAGACCTCGCTTTTGAGTCCAGGCACTGCTGAGCCAATGCGACCAATTCCGCCACGACATCCTTTACGGGCTTCAGCTCGTTGGCATAGGTGCCGACAGGGCGACCATCCACCACGCTATATTCCGCCGGGGCGGTTATGTGGTACGCGTCGGGGGTATGACAGTTGGTGTATGCCACCTCAAACCAGCCGAATTCGTTCAACTCCGCGTCGGTAAGCAACTCCATGTTGCAGACGCAGACGGTATTATCAGAGTTCGACCAAGATCCTGTCAGGCTATCGCGTAGTTCGGCAATCTGGTTATCTCGAATGAAAGCGTGCATGTTATGCCCCCACTACGCAGAAGATTTGATATTCACTGCCGGTGTTGTAAATCGTCCAGGTTGTCAGCTTGCCCAGTGTCGTGCTGGCCGCGATGGATGTAGCCATGTTGGCGAACGTCTGACCGCTAAAAATAACTGTCGCGGCGGTACCGCTTGCCGGTTGTTTGATCGTCAGTGTCAGGCTTTGGCCGGTGGACAGCGTTGGTACGGTCACCGTGCAGTTTGTCGCACTGGTCAGAATGGCATACTGGATATTGCCGTTTGCGATGGCCGGTGACCATGTGGAGCCAATCGTACCAGCCGCATACTGGATTTCGGAGTACGCCTTGAATGGCCCTGACTTCAGATCGTCCAGCATCGCTTTAGTGATCCGCAGGTCAACACGGTCGCCAGCGTTCCACGAGAGGGCAGCCGTGCCGTCCTGTGCCCGCGTGATGGTCAAAGAGTCGGCGGCTCTGGCGGTCGCCTTCACGATTTCGCGGGATCCGGATGCGTTTTCAATCGTCACATAAAAATAATCAGAGTTCGTGATCGACGGAAAGAGCGCCCCGGTCCCCGATACGACCGTGAGAGACGTAGCACTGTTGGTTACCGCAGCAGCGAGTGATGTTGACGCGTTGTTGGAATATAGTACAGCTGACATTATGCAGCCCTCCGCAGTGTGAGTTGTTGATATTCGGCCACTGCCCTCGGCGTCGGTGCATATACGACGACAGCAGGTGACTGGTACTCGGCCTTGACGGCCAGTCTGTAGCGGTATAGATAAACTTTCCGCAGGTTCCCGGCGGCTCCCACTATCGCCACGCCACCGCCTGTCAACGTCTTTTGGATGTATACAGACGCGCTGGCCGCATCGACAGCCCCCATGGTGACACCATCAAGAGCCACAGCCAGCGTCAGCCTGGCAGTAGACGCGATTGACGCGGTAGCAAGTGCCGACATCGGCTTGACTACTTCAGGGAACGCAGCAGTGACTGCCTGGGTGACTACAGCACCACGCAGCACTACCCGCTCTTCGATCTCTGCGGCGGTTGTCGCAGTACACGACCCGCTGGCAGTGATGATCTTGGTAATTGCTGCCGCTCCGTTGCTGTTGACCGCAGCGGCAGCAGAGCAGGCGAGCCCTTTGCCGAGCGATGCCGACGCGGAACTGGCTGCGGTGGCACTCGCACCCACTGAGAGGTTTTTGGCAATCGTGGCGGATGCAGATGTTCCCGCGACGGCTGACGATGACACCGTCAGCGATACCGCGAGGCCTGCACTTGCCGAAGTTTGAGCGGTGGCAGTTGTCGATGCAGCAATCTGCACGGCTTTCGTTATCGCCGCGCTTGCCGACGATGTTACCGGTGCGGATGATGCCACAACATAACCAACGATCTCCGCGCCCGATGCTGATGCCGATGGCGATGACGACCCTGTCAGTGGTATACTGTCAGCAATCGCCCCAGTGGTACCGCAGGACGCGGCCACCGCAGTTGCCAGCGGTTTGGTTACGTTGATGATCTGGGCGAGTATCGCGGCAGTGCAGTTACCCGATGCGGCCACATACTTGCTCAGGTTTGCGGATGCCGTTGTACTCGCTGCGCCTGTTACAGCCGCAGCTAAATCCTTGCTGTCAGACAGCCCGGCAGTGGTGGAAGTTGTCGTCGCCGCGCTCGATGTTAGATCTGTCTGCCGTGATATGTTCGCTGATACGGATGTGCTAACCGCGACAGATGAGGTCACAATATAGCTGACGACTTCCGAACCGGATGCAGCCACGTTCATGGCCGACTGCGCTGCTATCGGTTTGGTTAGCGTGACTGATGCGGATGCCGACTCTGTTGACGTTGCCGTCACCGCCAGCGGTTTGGTGATGCTGACAGCCGCACTGCTCGATGTGGTCACGTTCTGCGCGGACGCGATTGGGTAGACCAGCACAGGTGCTGCGGTCACAGTTGTCGTCTCGGATACAGACGCTAACAGTCCTTTTCCGGTCGCTATCGTGGCGGTACTGAACGATGTTACAGCCCCCGTACCTGCCACAATATAGCTGACGACTTCGGAGGCCGACGTGGTTACTGTTACTGATGCTGACGCCGCCAGCGGTTTGGTTGCATTTACAATCGTTGCGGCTGTCGCCACAGTAGCGGAGCCAGTAGCAGCCACCAGTTTTGAGATGTCTGCCGATGCAGATGTAGAGGCTATCGCGGAGCCCGACGCAGCGAGATCTTTAGACAGCGATGCTGATGCCGTAATGCCAGCCGACCCGGCTGTTGTTGCGGCTAGGGGCTTGACGACAGACGCCACCCCACTCGCCGACGATGTTACCGATGAGGATGATGCGACGATAAACGCCACAGCAGCCTGCAGGTTGGATGTGATGCTAACAGCACCGGACGCCGAGAGCCCTTTTGACAGCGATACGGATGCAGATGATGCTATGGTCACCGCTCCAGTGCTAGCCAGCGATTTGACCACTGACGAGGCACCGGTTACGGTCACCGTAGATGCTGATGATGAGGCGAGTTGTTCAACCAGCGATAATGCAGCGGTAACGGACACCGGGCACGACACGGAGGAGCCCAACAGCACCTGCGACGATGTGACCGCCGTAGCAGGGCCATTGACCGGCTGTGTATTGATCGGGTACGCATTCAATGTCTGGATACCGGGGCGGTTGTCAGTATCAGCCGCCCCGATGGCCTTTGCATTTATGACACTGCTGTTGAGCAACACGGGTTACCTCGGTTAGTCAAACGTGATTGACAGCGATCCTGCCGGGAAAGAGACTGTATCGCCCTGGTTAATCGTTTTGCTGATGGTCAGTGTGCCATAAAACAGCAGATTGCCAGCGGTGGCCGCGTCGAAAATACCGAACGCAACGACAGTGCCCCAAGTGGCGGACGGTGTGGCAAACGTAATGGCTCCGTTGTTACTGGTCGCCCCTCCTGTACCAGTTGACGCGACAGTGGAACCAGCGGACTGAGTGCCGGCCCAGTTAGCGAGGCTGGACGTTACCGGCACGCGCGAATAATTGTTACCTGTCAGCTCTGTACCGCCGCCACTCTCTCCCGGGGCGGAAGTGAACAACCCGACGTAAAGGTTTGTGGTGGTGGGTGCTGTCTGCCCCCTGAATACCTGGTCGATCAGTTTGTTTTCCAAAAAATCCGACATTGCTCCCATAATGATCTCCTTAGTTAAATTTGTTCACGGAACGTGAACTTCAGCGTTTCAAAAACCGTCAATGTGTTACCATCAAAATCAATCTCTATTTCACCTTCGTACTGCCCGACCAAATTGGACGAGTTGCTAAAGGCAAACGAAACTTTACCGGGTTCGTCTTCCACCTTCCCGCATGGGATGGTCATCACCCTGGCACCGCCAACAGCCTTGCGTATGTGCAGATTGACGCTTGTGGACGAGTCGCCCAGGTTGATCGGTTCGCCAGTGGTGGTGTCGGTGATCGTCAGTATAATTTGCGGGAGCGTGTCGCCCTGCACCAGCTTAATGCTCATCTGTTTGCTCCTCCTCAATAACTACCGGAAGCACATCGCATACGCAGTTCGGATGGTTTGGCGGAGCGTCATCACCACTGGGGAATGTATCGTCGAGCCCGATAACTCCAGCTTCCGCGTTTGTGTTGCAATCATCGTCGTCATCGTGTTCACTCCCTAAAATCCACTCTTTACCCTCGACCACTCCACTCTCCCGGTATGCCTGCATATTACCCTCAACATCTGCGAAGGCGGTTTCAGTGCGTGCTATCATCTCCGCCCGGCTCTCGCTGAAAGCGTTGCTCTCCTCCAGTGCGTCTGCCAGCCGGTCATTGCTCCACCCTTCTGCCATGGCTTTCTCAACATCCGACCTGATCATGCGGCGCGTGCTTTCTGTGATCGGCCATTCAGCGTCGGGGTTCACAACCCATTCCGGCATTTCCTTTGAGCCGATGTTGCGCATTCCGACCAGATCGGCGGCGCGTGCTTCGGCGTACTGTACCGCCAGATCGTTCATTAGGTCGGTAGACACGTTGGCTTCTACTCCTATCTGGGCAAGTGCGACGGCCTGTCCATCCCGCGTGACCGCCTCCAGGATAGCGGCTGTAGGTTCGATCAATACAGCCCACCCATCAAAGTTGATTTCCCTCACGGCCTTTTCGACAACATCATCCTCTACTGGTGCCATCCGCACTTCGGATGCATACACATCCAGAACCGTTTGGATGATGCCGGGCTTGACGTCGGCCAGAAACTTGTTAAAGAGCTTGCCCAGCTTACGGCGGGCTTTCATCACCGCCGATCGGTTGCGATCAATAGTACTCAGGACTTTTTTTTTACGTCGCGTCAGCTCTGGGGATGCGGCCTGTTCTACTTTTTTCTGCTTCGTATCCACAGGCTTATCAGCAGGAGTAACCACATCTCCACCGCCGCTGTCGCCGCCGCTGCCAGCATTATCAGTATCATCGTCAGCATTCTCATCCCCAATCATAGGTGGCATTGGCTTCTCCGGAGCCGGACCTTCCATACCTATCCGCGACCGCACCTCTTCGGGGGAGATGACGTAGGTGGAAAGATAAATCTGGTCAATCTGCGCCTGTACAAGCGGATTAACATCCGTCTGGTCCTCCCAGCCAAACTCCAGATCCGCGTAACCGAAATATTTCCAGATAATCAGATCGTGCATCCGCTTCACCCACAGCATGCGCGGCCCTTTGCCCTCTTCCTTGCTTGCCTCCGCAGATGTTTCCGCGGTCGCCCGGTTCACCTCTTTCACGAACGGCTGCGGAGCCACACCGAAGCAGTAACAAACGATGCGAGCGAGCCATTCGTCATACTCGTCTTTCAGCGCGGCCTGCTTCGTGTCGTAGGGGTCAACACCGCCCGGGATGAACTTGGCCTTGCGTCTGCTGGCCGTGTCGGTGATTAGGAAATCCCACCACAACTGCATCTGCTTGATCTGGTCGGGTTGCCACTGCTCCGGCACGCGAAATATCAAGTCGGGTGTGTTGCCCTCTGTGTAATACTCCAGCTGATGAAGTTGCCTGCGGAGTGCTATGTTGACCGTCATGATAATCTGCTCAACCGGCGAGTAACCGTAAATCCGGGAGGAACGGACGTTACGCGGCAGGTAGACCAGTTCGTCGCGGCTATAGTCCACCGCAGGCAGTCCTTTTAGAATCTGCTGATACGCAGGGTCGGGCGGGAGTGGAGTGCGACCGTCACCGTTGATCAGCCGCTTGATTGTCGAGCCGTCAATAACCTCCAGCGAGTACAGCTGTCCGCCTTTCGTGCGGCGCGGGTATATGGACGCGGCGTCAATCACCAGCATGTCCTCCAGCAGCATACGCAGCCAGGTAGCGTGGTCATGTTCTTTGTCGGGGAATTGTAGAAAGTCGCGAATCTCGTCACAACGTGCGTCAGGCTTGGCTTTCGAGTCGCGGGGCTTGATAATCCACTCTTGCGTGTCGAGCTGGTCTTTCACCGTCTCGATGATAATGCGCAACAGGTCGTAGTTGTCTGACAATGCCCGCATCTGGGCGAATGACACTGATTCTTCGGTACGAGGGGAAATGCGTTGGTTGTATCCAGTAGGGTAATCAAACAACCTGCCAGCCGCTTGTTCTTGAGCGACGGGGGGTAATGGGTTTTGTGGGCCAAACCAGCCGGTTGAACCGGTGACAGCGTACTTAACACCAGTCTTGACACGAGCCCAAATACTCTCATCAATCGATGTAGCTATTCCCCCGCCTCTGGCTGCTCGATCTGGCATTCGTTGCGTACCCCATATGAAGGAAAATAAATACTCCTCCATATATTGCAAAAAACCGCCAGACAATACAAGCAAAAAACAATCGTAACTTACCGTGATTACTTAGGAATAACGCTTATCGTGTGATAAGCGGCACCGTTCCAAACCACATATAATAAGGCCTTCCGGACAGCACTTTTTTACAAGCAAGCGAAAAAAAAATTAATTAGGTGGCTTGCCACCGGTCGCTTCCACCATCTGCCGGTACTCGTTTTCGTAATAGTCCAGCATCCCGAAATTGTTATCAGTCAGCTCTGCAAATGCGTCTGACAGTGCGTCCACCTGGTCGTCATGTGCCCCATTTGGGAATACCCTCATTTCAGATATCAGGGCATCGTTCCACTCGGCTCTAAGCATCATCACGTTGCCGATATTCACCTGTGAGGCAAACGGTTCAGCACGCGTGACCTTGTCACCCGTAACCGGTTTTGATGTCACTGTGTACCCAGCCAGTTGTCGTGTAAAATATACAACCTGTGATTTGCCAGCCTGGCCTGGATCCTGAGGTATCCTTATCCGGCATCCGCTGCCATCACGCTTTGCGGCGTTAATCAACCCAGCCTCAACCGTTTCGGGTCGCCCTTGGAATCTGGCAACATCGGCAATAATAAATCTACCATCCGGTAGCTTCCCGAGCTTACCTCCCACTGTCCAGTCGCCATCATTCTCTGTAGCAGCAAAGTCCCATGCTCTAATAAAGCGAGTTCCGGCAGGAATTGCGCCAACGATCTGGACAACGTCAGGCCGGAAAATATTGCCCTCTGGCTGGGATGGGCTTTGTTGGTACTGCCCGCTGAACATGTACGGTGCGGCTGTCTTCATCCGTTTCAAGGCCTCAAGATTGTGCTTTTCCGGCCACAACGGTTGACCGTCGTCTTTCAAAGTTTTGAGGCATACGTGCTCCCATTTTTCTCCATTTCCGCCGTCCAGCAACCAACCAGCCAGGTCTTTTTCGTGCAACCGTTGCATGATCAGGATTATCGGTGTGTGTGGGCTATTTTTGCGACTCTCCAACGTGTTTTGGAACCACTCAATCACCCCCTGACGGATAACATCACTGCGAGCTTCATCGGCCTTGTGCGGATCGTCAATAATTATTGCTCCGCCAAACCCTTCTCGGTGTTTACCCGCCCCGTATCCGGTAATCGTCCCACCCGCCCCGACCGCATACACACACCCGCCAGCAGTGGTCCTCCACTCATCACGTGCGCTGCTATCAGTCCTGATTTTTACTTCCGGGAATATCTCGCGGTAATCGGCATTCTGCACCATTTCCCTGGTCTGCCATGCGTTATTTGCCGCAAGCCTGCCCGAGTACGACGTGTGTATAAACTCAGCGTCCGGAACTTTGCCGAGGCAGTACGCCATGAAATTGACCACCGCCAGCTCCGTCTTACTGTAGCGTGGTGCCACGTTGATAATCAAGCGCGTGCACTCGCCGTTGAATACCCTCATCAGCGCATCGCATATCTCTCGATGATGAGGGCCGCGCAGCCATCTGAAATTTTTCCGCTTGTAGAACATCCACCGCGAGAAAAAATACAGGTCCTCTGATGCCTGGTTTTTTATTGCCAGCTTGTATTCTGGAGTTGAATAGTCTGGGTTCATATGTCCTGTGCCACCTCTATTGCAATAGCCTTGAGCTTTTCAGGGGTGATGTTTACCACGTTATTATTGATGACAGTAGCGTTTGCCGAGTCGTTCCCAAACAGCTTCAGGTGTTTCCCGAGCAGTTCCAGTGCTCCTTTTTTATCCCAGAATTTAATCTCGCTTGTGAATTCAACTGCAACTGGATCAGTACCAGGCACCCGAGAGGTGGTAACCTTGATCGACGACACTGCCGCCGCTACATCATTGGGAAGCATATGGACTGGCAACAATCGACCTTGGCAATCAAACAGTTTCCTGACATCTGACATCGCAAGCTTCAGGATCTCATGCAATACTTTTTCGGATTCAATCCCAACCTTTTCAGATCTTTTGCCCATAGCGTCTTGTATAGCAACGGCAACGTGACTTTTCGTGACCAGCCGCGGCCCCATCCACTCTGCTGTGCGATGGCTATACCCGGCTCGAATCGCAGCCTGTGTCGCATTCAGGTCGATTAGATACTCCGCGACGAACAATTGCTGTTTTGGTGTCAGCTTCCTCATAGTCAAATCCTCCATTACAGATGTAATGCTTATATATCAATATATTGCAAGTCTTTTTAGGCTAAAAACACTAATTTGTAATGCGATGTAATGAAAATGTAATGCCGTAAGTTACTGATTACAAATAACAAACCATCTATAAATAACAATACATTACGGTAATATATAATATATATACTATACGTGTGTGCGCATGCGTGCGCGTGTGTGCGCATACATGCGCGTGTGGGGTTGTTTTTCAAATTGTAATGTAATGCTGTAATGTGCATGATATTATTAAATATTTTGTATTTTTTACTGTAATGAAACCGTAATGTTGTAATGAAATAAGCTCGTGTGAGGCTTTTTATTGTTGGCTGCGCAGATCGTACACAGATCGTGCACAAGTCAATTCATACCCTCTATTTTTGTTTTTCTGGATCATTTTTGTGATTACGTCCAGCGGATGCAATCCATGTTCACGTTCAATAATCCATAATAAGGTCATGGCGGCCTGCATCACGTCGGCTGCTTCCTCTGCCACTCTACTAATATTTGGCTCGTGATAATACGCTTGATACAGTTCTTCCAGCTCTCCGGAAATGTATTTAATTTGCTCATATTTACCGTTAGTATCAGCGTATTTGAGGCGAGGCAATAGGATCATGTTCCCTCCATAACATATGATAACGGCAGCATTTTGGTACGCACCGCTCCGCCTGAAAACCATGTGGGCTTATCCGAAGTAACGGCACCAGGTAATCGACCGATAATCTGCGCCCAGTTTGCTGGCCACGGGGTGCGCTCCATAATTTTCTTAAGCTCTCCATGCTGATTTGCAATACAAAAACCGCCCTGTACAACCCTGAAACCATGATTTTTAAGTGCTGTTTGAGCCGGACTATTTTCATCAATAAACATCGTTGCCGAAACTGTGCGGATCAACTCCGCAATACTGACATTATCTCCTGACGGCATGCGTACCAGATGTTCAAGCATTGCCGATAAACAGCGCAGCTCGTCTGTCTGTTCTTGCGTTATTTTGTGTTCAGTCCAATCAATCGACTTTACAAACTTCATAGCATCATCCTTGTTTATCACTCCTATTGATCTGAGGGCCCAATCACCCGCAAGCAGGGCTCCTATCTGGTCACCAGCGCGTTTGTTCTCCATAACGAACCCCACAGCATCAGAAAAAATAAGAGCATTCTGAACGATTACCGGGATAGTTTTAACCATTCTGGCACGAAGTGCAGAGCAGAAATCATCAGTTATAATATCTTTCCAGAGTGGGATAATTACTTCCTGAAAATGCTTGCCGCCATCGTTTTTGTTTCTAAGCGTCAGCACCGATATTCGAGACTGATCCGCCTGTTGCGTCTGAGATATGCCAATTGATGCAAAACAGAACATAGAACGGATCCTGAATGCCTGAGCCCGTCCGCCCATAGTACCCTTGTAAATACTGCCGCCAGATTCGCTGGACGCCTGCCGTGCAAGTTCAAGGATCTGCTGCATGCGTTGGTGTGCCTTCTGATCTTCCCCCTCAGCCTCGTCAAAAATAACCGGCCTGGCATCGGCACCGAGTGCCTGTCTGATCCCAGCTTCAGACGTCGCACCCTGGACTATGAGCGCACCAGGCCCGGAAACCGGACGCACGATATTATCAATAATCCATGATTTGCCACATCCAGCCCCGCCCGTGATTTGAATATGTGGTCTCCAGGAGAGAGCACCACATATAGCAGACAGAGCGCACCACCCAGCAAGTAGCTTTCCGCTTATATCGCCACGCTGCCATGACAATGCGTCACAGAGTTTTTCCAGCTTAATAGCCTCTCTATTCGGAAGGATGTCTTTCCCGATGTCGAACTTCATTTTAATTGATCGCTCATAGATAAATTCTGAGTCCAGTTTTTCAATCTTGACCGGGAATCCATTAACGATCAATTCATTGCCGACGTGTACAACGGATCTATCCGCGTCAAACCATGCACCACGCCCCCTGATTTTATTTGAGTCGTAAACACCGATTGACTGATTGATTTGAATCATCGCGTTGGCTGCTTTATCAACATCCATTCCGCCGTTTTTCCCACCGTTGAAATCAGAAGCTTCCCAACGTTGCAGCGGCGCCAACTCTATCAGGTGAGACTTGGTATGTTCCGGGGCACGCAATACCTTTACTTGCCGTGTACCATGTGGCAGATAAAAATAATCTCCATGGTTGTATCCAAGTAATTTAAAAGGTAGGGAATGAAATGGGTTCGGTGTTTTGTCGCCGTCGTAAGGATCTATAAAATCTTCAGGGCAAGGTTCGTAGTCAGGATTGTATTCTTGCATCGGAGGTGGAAACAGACAGACTTTAACTGCATCGAGGTTGACCAGGTTGTGCAAATCGTTAAAATCTGTCGGGTGTGTCGATGTATCAACGAATCTTGGAAATCGGGCCGCTGCGGAGATAGAACAGGCCGCTTCTTCAGCCTTGGCCCTCCCGGTATTAAGCCGCTTTCCACCGTTCAACTCGCACGGGACCTCATGATAAACAATTGAGCCATCTTCTTTAGTTTCTTTTGCCCAGCAGTCATCATCACCAGCAATAATATAATTCCAGTCAGGACGCTTCGACCTAGCTGCCTCAGCAACGGCCTTCAGGTTTCCTGCCACGAACGCAATTAACACAGCATGACCGGTTGCCTGGTGGATCGATGCACCCGTTGCATAACCTTCAGTGATAATCAACGTGTTATCAACCGGCGTGCCGATCATATGTACAGCTCCGGAAATATCAACTCCGGTCTTAAAAACCTTAGTCCCATCAGGCTTGATAAACTGCAATCCGCGCAACTCATTTTTAAGAGATTTAATCGGCACCAGGAGCGCGTCACCCATCAGACGAAGGCCAAAGGCATTGACCTGCTTACGTTGCAGGTATGGGTGGTCATCTGTAGCCGTTGCAGCTGCAGACCATATTTTTTTACATTTTTCAACACACTCTTCCGCAGCCTGCTTGCGATCTTCAGCCTGTCTGCGCCGAAGATCTTCTTGCCGCTTACGATATTCCTTCTTTTCTTCGTCGGTCAGTTCTTTGGTGTCGCGGCTACACCACTTGATTGCCCCGTTAATGTTGCCTACCCATCGACCGAATGCGCCAGACTGCAAGCCGTTATCGGCGGGATAAAGAATATACCAGTTCTTTTTGTTCTGCGGTTTGTCGGACGGCCCGGCGTACCGGTGCAGCTTGCCGTCGTCTAGTAATGTCTCGGGTACGTCCAACCCAGCATCACGCATAGCATTTATCATTGCACCCTCGGAATATTTTTAGGAATAATTACAGCAGTGGATTACAAACACCCAGAGCATCATCAACAGACCGGACCACACCGGCCAGGCCTCCAGCTCGGCGAACAGCATTTATGAAATTAATCTGCTCCATGGTAGGTTTACCCGAGGGGGTTTTTACCTCCAGGGCAAGGAATAAAGCGACCGGCTTGCCGACCATATCCGGAGTGACGGTTATTGAGCGCCACCCCACGAGATCGGAAGATCCAACGCACAGACCGAACTGTACGCGCCGGCCGTTAACGATATGGAATTGTCCGCCCTCCTGTTTCACTACCTGACCCAGGACTCCGTTGCCGGTGTTGTTCCGGAATACAGTTGCGCCGGCCTGGCTGGCTGCAAGCATGATCTGCTTTTGAATGTTATTTTCGGTCATGCAATTAACCCTCGAAATTTTCCTCTATCAGTTTCAGCTCTTTTGAAATCCTATTTTTGAGAGATCCGAGGGACGCCTGTTTTGAATGCGGGGAAACACATGATCCACAATCGTTGTAATGGCATTTGTCCCCGTCCTCCGGAGGCATAGTGAAACAGAGCGCAAACCGGCAAACAGTGACTCCCACGCAATCAAAATTGACGTCAAAATGACCTTCATAGATATTTGCAAAGACATTCGCTGTTTTAGTGGCTTTCTTCGCAGACATTGCATTCCTCCACTGTTTCGAACTCACGACCACAAAACATGCACCGAAATCTAATACCTTTCATAACTCCTCCCGTCCTCCCGTTTAACTCGCATATGCCAGCGACGGAGACCCGCCGCGCTGCTGTCGTGCTCGGTACCGGTGATATGCCCAACCAGGCGCGTATCCGCGACGTTCAGCCAGTGCTTGAAAATCCTGCAACGTGCGGCACTGACCTTCTTCTCTGCGCTGAAACATTTTCTTCCGGTCTGCTTCGATCTCTGCCAGCCGTTTTGCGTCCACCTCCTGCAGCTCGCCCTCGGCCTGTTCGATTTCCCTTATGGAAACCTCATACACATAACCACAAAATGGACAGCGCGACGAGGGAACGTGCACGGTGTAACACTGTTCACACTGTTTGACCTTAATATCTTGCTCGTCGTTTTTCTTCTTGGAGGTTTTATTCTCGCCGTCCAGCGTCCATTCCCGATCCTCGTCCGGCATACCGTGCCGCATGACGTTGCCGACATGGTCCAGAATGATGGCGTGTTTCTTTCCGGAGTACATCCGGAGGCATCGCCCCACCTGTTGTAAATATAGTCCCATTGATGCAGTAGGCCTCAGGAGGATCGCAGCACCCACAATCGGAATATCTGTCCCCTCGCTAATAATGTCGCAGCTGGTTAGAACATGCAGACCGCCATTCCCCAAGGCACTTATCCGCGCCTTGCGTTCGTTGTCGTGCATCGTTCCGTCGATACTGGCTGCCTGGAAACCTGCCGACCGGAACTGCTCGGCTACGTGTTCGGCATGTGCGACAGATGAACAGAACGCGATCGCCGGGATCCCGTTGGCCAGCTTCTGGTAATGCTTAACCGCACAGCCGGTTATGACCGGCTTGTCAAGTGCCGCCGCTGATTCCGCCGTAACGAATTCACCGTATTTTTTACGGAGGTTCGACAGGTCCGCGCCGATTGGCGGGGCAAATATTTTCGGTTCTGCCAGATAGCCCTGCTTGATTAGTGCGGAAACGGTAGGGCCGCTCACCATTGAATCGAAGAACCCGCCAGCAGATCGGCCAAGGCCTTTCCCGTCAAGCCGTACAGGAGTGGCAGTTACGCCCAGGATGTTGGCTTGCGAAAAATGAGCGAAAATTTTTGCCCAGGAGGCGGCACCGGCATGATGACATTCGTCGGAAATTATCAGCTGCGGAGCGTGGATCTTGGTCAATCGTTTAACGAGTGTCTGCACACTGGCCACCTGGACGTTATCCCATGTGGGTGTGTAACCTGGTGCGATGATGCCGTGCTCGACACCGATCTCATGCAATGATGCAGAAGTCTGCCTGATGAGCTCCTGTCGATGTACCAGGATAAGGACGCGGTTTCCTCTCTTGCTGGCACCTTCGGTGATATAGGAAAACACTACGGTCTTACCGCCACCTGTCGGGAGTTGGTAAAGGACGTTGCGGTCACCCCTCCGGAATCGCTCCCGGAGGGCCTGAACGCCAGTCTGTTGATAATCGCGAAGTGAAAATTTCACGCTATTGCCTCCGCGACAGCATCACCATTTAGCCAGTATGAGTAACCCTGGCCGGCCTTGGCCAGATTCGGAACCAGTGATTTATCATCCATAGTCATTGCCACCAAGGCAGGGATACCTGCTTGTTTCACTGCCTTGAACAGACCGTTGCGTCCGCCCTTGTCCAAGATGTCCGCAGCATCGATGATGATGGCCTGTGATTTGTCTATCAGTGCCATTCCCATCTGCAGGATGATGCGTACCCTGAACTTGGCCGACTCGGACAGCAGCAGGTAGATCGTCCCGCCGTACGTCGGCATAAAATCAGATTCCAGTGTTACGGCGCGCCAACCAGCAGCCTTGGAAAGAGGAGATAGTGATTCGTTGAATTTTTTCAGCGACTTCACCAGCACGTCACCTCGGATCCCTTCCGGTGCGATCTTCGCCAGAAGCTCCGCATTCTGACCAATGGCAATGTGCAACCGGTCGGCTTCAAATTTTGCCTTAAAAGCTTTCATCCTAGTCTCTGCCTGTGACAGAGTGGTACGGCAATCATCCACCGATATTGGTGATGCAGCCGCTGTCGGTTTCTCAAGCTCTTTTGCTGCGGCCTCCGATTCTTTGACCAGGCGTTTGCATTCGGTGATTTTTTGCATCCTGGAAGCCTCGGCCTCGTAGATCTGTTTTTTAATTCTGGCTGCAGCCTCCATGTGTTTGGTAATAGCATTGGCAGCCGCCTGAATTTTGCCTTTCAACTCGTCAATAGCTGTCTGACGGGTTTCGATTTCCTCCTGGGTATATTCCTGAGCTTTCTTAAGCGTCTTACCGACAACGTGAAGGGCACAGCCGCAACCAGGGCATGACATTGCGGAGGTATCAGTCAATGCCGGCAGCGCAGTCAGTTTTTGCTGCAGTTCCAGGCGATTTTTTTCAATCACGGCAATCATGCCGTTGCACTCTTCCAGTTGGTTCTTTAGCGCAGGGTCGGCAGTAGCAGCTTCAGCGGCAAGAGCATCAATTCTTCTGCCGGGCAGCAGTGCTTCCAGCTCCTCAAGGCCAACGCGTTTGGAGTCATCAACAGCATCAGCAGCAATAGCAGCCTCCAGTGAGTCGCGGGCATCGGTGACGATGGCGGACAGTTTATCCTCGCTCTGCCCCATCAATTCATCCGAGTAGCCTTCCGGGATCCAGCTCTCGCCCTTCTTGCTGCCGTAGCGATCGGCGGTAACGTTTTCCCACTGGCCTTTGAGGCGTGCGCCTTTTTCCTTGATCTGGGAGCATGCACCATCCCACCCCTGCTGTTCAATGAGTTGCCAGAGTTGATCAAGGTGCTTGACCGGAAATTTCAGGCTCGACAACTGCGCGTCCAGATCTGCGCGGGTAGGAACGGCCTTGAGGTATTCGGTAAGAACCTTCACCCGCTCTTTGTCATCTAGGTTGACGATGCTCTGCAGGCCTGTCGCAAAGTGAGAAGCAAATGGAGCTTGCCCCTCGGTTTTGACCTTGGCAGATGGCCAAGTGATATTGGTGGATCCGTTAGCGCCAACCAGATCAACGCTAGCATTCGCGGTACCGGCGCGGACCAGCAGACCGGACTCAGTTTTTTTAACGCCCTTGATCGGTACCGGTTCTCCGGTGAGTGCGGATGCCACTGCCTGTGATGCGGAAGTCTTCCCGGCCTCGTTCGGTCCAGCCAACAGGCATATACGGGAGAGGTTGAGGCTGGCCGAAGCCAGCCCTCTGTAATTATTTATAGTGACGTTCATGGCGTTAGTCCTCCAGGGCGTATGGCCAGTTCCTGGCTGTAGATGGATATCTCGTCCTGGGTCAGATCACAGGACAGGTTTTTACAAAGTGTATGTTTTGACATTAGAATAGGTCTCCCATCGGTTCGGATTCAGCCGGTTCGTTGGATGCGGCAGCAGGGTGAGGCGGTTCTTCAGGAATGCCTCCTGGAGGATCCGGGAAATCGTCTTCGTTTGACTCCAGAATATGCGCCGGTGGTCCGTCAGCTTGCTGAGCTGCCTGCTTGTCGGCCTCTATCTGGGCCTTGGTGCGGCGGTTGCGTGTATGTTTCTGCTCTGCTGTCTCGACGGGCGGCTGTTCGATAACCTCGCCAATCTGTTCGTCAACGACTTCTACAGTGGGGGCGACCAAGGTGGGCGATTTTTCAGAGACGGGGTCGGAGTCTATTACCACTGTCTTTGGGGTTTCAGCAGGTGCCACCAGAGCAGGGGCTTCTTTCCGCTCTGGAGTAATATCGATTGGCTTGATATCTTCTATCTCTTCGCGTGTCTGCATCCCCATGGTGATATTCGGGCAATAGACCTTTGCAAAATAAGATGCTGCGCGGTACATGAACATGATTGACGGCATGGTTTTCCACTTGGAGCCCTGCTTGTTAAGCCAGCCTTCACCCTCTACCATCTGATAGGTGATCCAAGGACCGAGACAAATCTTACCAGTTTTCTTCATCGTGGCGAAACAGCGCACCTTGTAATTTTTGGCATAAGGATCATCGCCAACGATTTCGTATTCCAGTGAATCAGCAAAAATGCCGGAGTCATTCACTAGGGCGATAATTAGCTTGGCCTCCATTGACGGCTTCCCCTGGATGATCACCAACGATTGCAACATGGCAAACGGGCTGATACCCATGCGATCGGCCATTTCAATGGCGATAAAACAGTTTTCGGGCTTACCTTTGTAAGCGGACGGCACCAGATCTGACGAGCTGAACAACTTTGATGCTCTCCAGATCTGGTCAAATGCAGCCGGATTAAAGAGGGCCGGTTTACCATTATCGATCTTGGCAACGGCGGTGGTGGTTTCTTGTACAACGACTTCGTTACTCATTATCGTGTCCTCCAAAAGTTTCAATTTGTACTGCCTTCAGCGTGAACAACAGCTTTTCGACAGGGTCGGTGATGCTGGACAGATGCTCAGAGAAAGCGGTCAACTCTGCTTCCTGCTTCTGTTTGAACACATATATCAAATTTACAATATGAATCTCTGCATCAGAGATTTTGGTTTCAGTAATAGGGCTTTCAGTGATGGACGGGGTTTTAACAGGCTTCAGCACTTCCGCCAGTTTGTCTGCATCATTTGGAGTGCTACGGATTACCGGCACCTCTACTGAAGTTCTTTTGGCGATATTATCAGGGTGATGGCGGTAACATTTGCCTGACTTCCAATTGATGTTGGTGCAATCGGGTTCATTACATTTTTTTGCCATTTCTACAGGCTCCTTTGACAAACCTGGACATCCACCACAGAGGATAACCCGGCCTGATTGTTTATTAGTGTTGCAGTGTTGCTTGGTAATTACAGCGGATAGCCGTTCGCAACGGAACCGCTTCTGGTTGGCCAAGAACTCTTCGATGTCATTCATAATCATTTCCCCGTCAATTCACAGAACGAAGTACCCCAAGCTGGGCAGTATTTATCTGTGCACATCATGCTCATCATATTGGTGCAGAACGCGCGCTCCAGGTCGCCGGTCGAATCAAAAACAATCATATCAGCCTTGATCCGGTGGATGATCCCAGTGGCGTTGCGCTCGCATGCCCCCACCGGATACTCGGTAATGATTGGCGGTTTCTGGCCCTTGGTTTTCGGTGTGCGCGGGATGTAGTCCATACCGAGCCCTCCTGGTTCGCATATTTTATTACTGCGCACCAGGAGGGAATATCCCCCGAGCTGGCCATGGTAGGGACGCACAAGCGCGCCGGTTTTCTTGTCACGGATGTAACGTAACGTATCAATCAGGTCAGGGTGTCCGGTCAGCTCCCACCCGTCACCGCAGTTCGCCCTGAGGCCATGTTCGCCGCCGATTTCCACGGCTGGTTCTCCGTTAATAGTCAGAGGCATGCGGGGAACGTACGCCACTGTCATCTTCCGGATCTGCTGATGTGCTATGTTGATGTTCGGAGTTGTATCGTCCCAGATGCAGCCGGTGGCAACCTCATCGTTGAACTCGGCAACGGCCATGTCAATAGCTGCATCCACGTTGGCAGGTTCCCCACGCCATAACGCCCGGTCCATCTCAGCGGTCGAGGCATGCACCGCAGTTCCGGCAGCCGCCCCCACTGAAGGTGGAAGCTGCCGGAACGTATAGCCGAGTTTTTGAAACTTACTCCGGAACTGCTTTGCCACGGCGCGGCGTGGGCAGTCAGGATATGAAGGAAGCATGGATACCCGGATGTTCACGGCTATTCCCCATCTTCTTCAAAAGTGTCAATATCAACGTACTTAAGGGCATCTCCGTCAGATTCAACGGCTTTCAGGCAGATAGGCTCGGTCTGATCCTTGACGTACCGAAGGGCATATCCGTCAGATTCAACGGCTTTCAGGCAGATAGGCTCGGTCTGATCCTTGACGTACCGAAGGGCATCTCCGTCAGATTCAACGGCTTTCAGGCAGATAGGCTCGGTCTGATCCTTGACGTACCGAAGGGCATCTCCGTCAGATTCAACGGCTTTCAGGCA
>CAIRBT010000037.1 GCA_903876875.1 uncultured Geobacteraceae bacterium | reverse complement strand
GTCGCGAAAATTCGGCTGGGCGAGAGCAGATTTCGACGATTTTGAAGGTCAATAGTCGTTCTATTGACCGAAAAAGCGGTGAAATATGATCCGTTCAGACGGATTTGCAGCAGATTTCTCCTAAGTCCGACAGGCTCCTAGGTTCCCCAATTGGAACATCAGGGTGGCGTATTCTGCAATAGGATACCGATTGATACAACAAAAAAGTGATCAGAGGTTCGACAGGCCCGGACCTATCAATTTTCTTCACGGACTGAATACATCTGCCGGTGATTTTTTGTGTCGCCCTGACAAAACCCCCTGCCGGTCCCATCGTTCTACTCACCTTCCATTTAATTCCATTTATTGATGTTGGTCAAAATAAAATAGATGGTACTGGTATAATGTGGTCCTATCGAAATGAAGATGCCGCCACACCAGGGAGCAGTCTATGAACAGTATGATTAATCGGGCTATTAGTGATGTTTCAGATGCCGTGCTCATCTCGGATCGGCACGGGGTCATCGTTTTTTGGAACAGCGGCGCAGCGCGGATGTTTGGCTATACTGCGGCGGAAGCTGTCGGGCAATCCCTTGATTTGATTATCCCTGAAAATTTGCGGGAGCGTCACTGGAATGGCTATCATCAGGTCATTTCATCGGGAGTGACAAAGTACAAGTCCGGCCTGCTCTCATCACCCGGAATATGTAAAGATGGTTCCCGCATCTCTCTGGAGTTCAGCATGGTGTTATTGTTTGACGAAGAGGGGAACGTACAGGGGTGTGGTTCAATCATGCGGGATGTTACTGAACGGTGGAAAAAGGAGAAAGAGTTGCAGGCACGTTTAACTGCATGCGAAACCAAGCGTGCAGAAACGCCGGTATAGTTGTCTCACTTACAACAGATAAGGTACCAATTCATGTATTTATTCCCCTATTCAATGCTGTTGTTCTCCCTTATATCACTCTGTGCTTTTCCGCTGCCGGCATGTGCCATGCCCGCCATTACCTGCCACTGTTTTACCGAGCGCGTCTACGACGCCTCCCGTCCCGCAGCCGCTGATGCATACTTTTTGGCCGCTGTGCAGAACACATTTTTTGCCATCGTATTTGACACCGACAAGAAGAGTATTGTGATGAAGAAACAGCAAGTGTGCTCTGCCGACGACCTCTGGATTGCCCACTGGATTGCAGCCCAAACCGGCAAAAACCCGGACACTCTACTCCAAAGCAGATCGCGGGGGGATTCGTGGAAGCAGGTGGCTACGGCACTTCGTATCCCACCGAAAGCGGCGGGAACACGGTTTATGTCCGTTTTGAACGCCCATGGTCCCGTGGGGCAGCTGTCGGAGGCGGTGGTTGATGCGATCATTGTGAAGGAACAGTTGGTGGGAGAACAGGAGTTGGCCGACGTGCGGAGAGTTGGTGCCACCAATCAGGAATTGATTATCGCCATTCTTGTGGGCGCAGGGTCGGGTCAACCGGTCAGGCGGGTCTATCAGACGGTAAAAAGCGGGACCAGCACATGGGGAGCACTCTTGACGTCGGCGCGGATAGATGTGAACAGATTGCAGTATGAGATGGTCCGTATTCTCAAAATACGTCATATCTGACCATCGTTCTGTGGCCGGTAAACATTTTCCGGGATAATAACCTCGACCGGTTGCCGTCTCACTTGATACGGCAACCGGCCTTTTTTCTGCCGTTACTCGACTTTGAGTGAAGCCATATCGATGGAGAAACGGTACTTCACATCGGACTTGACCAACCGTTCATAGGCCTGGTTGATCTGCTGGATCGGGATGATTTCCACATCCGAGATGATACTGTGCTCTCCGCAGAAGTCGAGCATCTCCTGGGTCTCTTCAATACCGCCGATGAGCGAGCCGGACAGACTTTTACGGCCGAACAGCAGGGCAAAGGCAGATACCTGGAGCGGCGTGTCCGGCGCACCGACCAGGGTAATGTTGCCATCACGACCAAGCATATTGATGTAGGCGTTGATGTCGTGATCGGCGGCGATGGTGTCGAGGATGAAATTAAAGGTGCCGGCGTGCTGCTGCATCGCTTCCGTATTGGTTGAGATAATGACCTCATGGGCACCCAGACGGAGCGCATCCTCTTTTTTATGGGGAGAGGTAGTAAACACAACGACATGAGCACCAAATGCCCGTGCGAATTTGACCCCCATATGCCCCAAGCCACCAAGTCCCACCACACCGACCTTTTTCCCGGTGAGATCACCCCAGCGACGTATGGGTGAATAGGTGGTGATTCCGGCACAGAGAAGCGGTGCCACACCGGCCAGATCCAGATTGGCCGGTACCCTCAACACGAAACGTTCATCGACGACAATGCTTTCGGAGTAACCGCCGTAGGTAACCGGTGCGGTGCCATGTTTGTCGGGGGAGTTATAGGTGTAGGTGCCGTTATGGCAGAACTGTTCCTGATGGTCCTGACAGGTGGGGCAGATGTGATCGGAATCGACCATACAGCCGACCCCCACCAGGTCACCGATGCCATGGCTGGTTACCTGTGAACCGATCCCGGTAACCCGGCCGACGATTTCATGGCCTGGAACGCAGGGATAGGTGGTTGGCATGACACTGCTCCACTCATCACGGGCGGTGTGCAGGTCTGAGTGACAGACGCCGCAGAAAAGAATTTCAATCTGAACATCGCGCTCGGTTGGTTCGCGACGCTGAATGGTATCGGATGTAAAAGAAGCTGATGCGCTGGCAACGGAATAGGCTTTTGTCTGGTACATGGGTGAATCCTCCGTAAAAGTTGTTTTGGTGTCTGTGGTTGAGAACGCCGGTCAGCGACCGGTCATGAGTTCCAATTTTTCTGGATACCGTTCACCCTGCACGGTAATCTGTGAGGCGGCGGCCCCTATCTTTTTTAGGTCGTCCGGGGTGAGTTCGATGGCCACGGCGCCGTTGTTTTCATCCAGTCGGTCCAGTTTTGTTGTGCCTGGAATCGGCACGATCCATGGCTTCTGGGCCAACAGCCAGGCAAGGGCAATTTGGGCCGGAGTGCCATTCTTTTCCACTGCGATTGCACCGAGCAGCTCCACCAGCGTCTGATTGGCCTTTCGGGCTTCGGTGGTAAACCGTGGCAGTGAGGTGCGGAAATCCGTGCTGTCAAAGGTGGTAGTTTCGTCGATTTTTCCGGTGAGGAATCCTTTCCCCAGCGGACTGTAGGGGACCATGCCGATTCCCAACTCTTCCAGTGCCTGCAGTAACCCCTCTTCCGGCCGTCTGAACCAGAGGGAATACTCGTTCTGAACCGTTGCCACCGGCTGGACGGCGTGGGCGCGACGGATGGTCTGAACGCCAGCCTCAGAAAGGCCGAAGTGCCGGACCTTCCCCTCCTGAATCAACTCTTTCACCGCCCCTGCAACGTCTTCAATCGGCACATCGGGATCGACACGGTGCTGGTAAAACAGGTCAATGACGTCGATGTTGAGCCGTTTGAGTGACGCTTCGGCAACCTCTTTGATATGTGTCGGTCGGCTGTTGAGCACCGGCCCAACCCCCTTCATGGCACGGGGGTCGACCGTGGTGTCAAAACCAAACTTGGTGGCGATCACCACCTGATCCCGCAGGGGTGAAAGGGCCTCGCCGACGAGTTCTTCGTTGGTAAACGGGCCATAGACTTCTGCCGTATCAAAAAAGGTGATGCCCCGTTCCACCGCTGTCCGGAGCAGCCCAATCATCTCTTTTCTGTCCTTGGGGGGGCCATAGGAAAAACTCATCCCCATACAGCCAAGTCCGAGAGCAGAAACCTCCAGGCCACTTTTTCCTAATACACGTTTTTGCATTTATTCTCTCCTTCAACTATTCTTGACCGCCCTTCGAATGGTTGCATCCTACTCCCGAACTATCAGGAAGGGATAGAACAATTCTGTCGATTTATTGCCTAATGCTGTTAATTATATGAATCCGGTTGTGTCAGTTCATGCCGTGCGTTAGTATGAAATGGGGAGGAAGCTATGGGAAATAAGATGGTTGTCACGAATAGTACGGATACGGATCCGGTCACCGGGGTTGGCTCACTGACAGCCCAGATTGCCCGATGGACTGAAAGTGGAGAGTTGTATACAACGGCGGTTCCCGGTTTGTCCCTGTTCCGTCGAGATGAACCGACCGGGCCGATCAGCGGTATGTACGAACCGAGTATTTGTGTCGCGGTACAGGGAGCCAAGCGCGTCATTCTCGGAGAGGATACCTATGTGTATGATGCCAGCCATTATCTGATCACTTCGGTGCATCTCCCCACGATCGTCCAGATTATTGAGGCGAGTCCGAGCAAGCCCTATCTGGGCCTCCGGTTGATGCTGGATATCCGCAAAATTTCCCAGTTGATGGTGGACAGTAGCCTTCCCAAGCCACGGTCGCACCAATCGACCCGCGGCATGGCGACCGGGAAAATGACAGTGCCGTTAATAGGGGCGTTTCAGCGGCTGCTTGATCTGCTTGATGAACAGCAGGACATTCCCATTCTCGCGCCGAACATCCAGAAAGAGATAACGTATCGCCTGCTGATGAGTGAACAGGGGGAACGTCTGCGCCGGATTGCGTCGGCGGGGAGCCAGAGCCAGCAGATTGCCCGGGCAATCGAGTGGATGAAGAACAACTATTCGACGGCATTGAGCATCGATGAACTGGCTGCCCAGGCCAATATGAGCAATTCAACGTTTCATCACCACTTTCGTTCCATGACCGCCCTCAGTCCCCTCCAGTTCCAGAAACAGCTCCGCTTGCAGGAAGCCCGACGTTTAATGCTGTCGGAACGTCTGGATGCTGCTAATGCGGCATTTCAGGTCGGTTACGAAAGTCCGTCCCAGTTCAACCGGGAATACAATCGGCAGTTTGGGGCACCGCCGATTCGTGATATCACGAAATTGCGTCAGGTGCCCACGGGGGGATAGGGATACTGTTGCAGTCAAGCGAAGAAGGTTCATAGTGTATTGGCGTCCCCTGGTGGATGAAATTTATTCACAAAGTTCTCTCTAAAATAAAAGGGATATCATATTGTTGATTGCAATCAGCATCATCGCATGATATTAAGATGGAAAAAGTATCAGACTGGTGATTTTAAATGTTGAATAAAAGATTGCTATTGTCAACAATAGTTCGCTTTCTCGACGGTTCAGAAGTAATCGTCGTGACCGGCATGCGTCAAGTAGGCAAGACATCCATAATCCGATTGGCGTTGGAGAGTCTGCCGGAAGGTTCGCAGTCATTCTATCTTGATCTTGAGGATATGAATCTACTTTCCATCTGCAACAAAGGTGTGGATGCGCTAATCGGTTATCTCAAGCTTCTTGGTGCAGATTTTTCCAGTCGAGTTGTTGTTGCTATTGACGAAATTCAGTATCTCGAAAATCCTTCCAATCTGCTCAAGCTGCTGCACGACCATCACCCGCACATCAAGCTGATGGTTTCAGGTTCATCATCACTGGAAATTCGTTCCAAATTCAGCGACAGCCTCGCTGGTCGTAAAGTCCTGTTTGAGCTTGATACGTTGAGTTTCACAGAGTTTCTTCTTTTCCGTGATCCGAACGCTTTACGAGTAAAAGAAAATGCCGGTTCCTTGGCAGATACCGTGTCAAAAGGTCCGAATGAATACGCTGCATTTGCCAGCGCTATTCTTGCCCCCCATCTTGCAGACTATCTGGCCTGGGGAGGATTTCCCGGCGTTACGCTCTATGGGGCCGCGGAACGAAAACAAGCGCTATTGCGTGATATTCACACCTCATACATCCGAAAAGACATCAAGGACATCGCCAATATTGAGGATATCATGGGATATAACCGCTTGCTCCAGCTACTTGCCGGGCAGTGTGGTAATCTGGTTAATGTCAATGAACTTTCAGTAACAGTCGGCTTGAGTATCAACACTGTTAAAAAGTACCTGTTTCTGCTGGAGCAGACCTACATTATGACCCTGCTGCGCCCGTGGCATTCAAACCAGCGTAAAGAGCTGACCAAAATGCCGAAGGTGTATTTCAATGATATCGGATTGCGCAATATTGCTCGTGGTGCGATTCAACCCACGTATCTTCCCGATGGCGCGCAAATCGAAAATTTTGTTTTCTGCGAACTTAAAAAGCACTTTATCCCGAATGAATCACTCTTTTTCTGGAGAACCGCCGGAGGTGCGGAAGTCGATTTTGTTGTCATTCAAGACGGGAAACCGCTCCCGATTGAGGTGAAGGAAGGAGCACTGAAACGACCGGCAGTCTCCCGTTCCCTGCGGAGTTTCATAAGTGCTTTTTCACCAGCAACTGCGGTGGTAGTGAATAGTTCCCTTTCTTGTAGTATGACGATTGACGAGACAATTGTTCATTTTGTGCCGCTATTTGCTTTGTGACGAATACGGTTGTTATTGCATCACGAAACGTTTTTCGTGACGGAAAGGACAGCCTGATGGGTGGTTTTAGTTCACCACATCAAAAGCTTACAATATATTTCTGGGTTCTGTAGACCTGACCCCTTGTGCGCTCCTCTGGTCAGAAAAATCCATGAAATCCCTACCACTCAGATGTTATCCGTGTGCTAACTGTTTTTTCCGGGATAAATGGTTATCCCTAATTATTCTAAAGGCTACCGATCCGATCCTCGCGCGTATGCCATATCCGGAGCACTGAAATAACAGAATCCTGTATTTCGTAGCGCATTTCGTATCTGCCAATAACAATACGTCGGACTTCGCGCGGGTCAAACTCTTCGAGTTTCTCACCTATTCTTGCTTGATCCAAAAGTCGATCCGGTGCGACTGACAACGATTGCACGGTACGAGCAGCAGCAAACCGGTCTTTTACAGCCAAAAACTCATAGAGACGTACCAAGTCTGACAGGGCTTTGCTGGTCCACCTTATTTTCATTAGTGCGGCACCGGAAGGGGCGTTTCGGTATCAAGGCTGTTAGCCCATGCTTTAACATCCTGATGGTCAACAACGTGTCCGGCGTCAACATCTGCCATAGCCTCCAACGTCATGCGTCGGCGTTCTTCTTCTTGTCCTACCCAGGCACTTAAAGCCTGCTTTATAATCCAGCCGCGAGATCGCTCCAGTCGTGCAGCAATCAGATCAACCTGTTCTGCAAGTGGGAGTGGAATATGTGCGGTCAGAACTTTGGTGTTCATTGTGTTCATTAAAATCACCCTTTCGCAAAATAATCATAATGATTAACTCTGATTTTATCAAGTGTAAACCATGCTGATTTCAGTTTGTGAAACGTTAATGCTGGAACTCAGAGGGGGAGAGAATCTGTATCCCCCGTCCCGGATATTTTGGCATGGCATTTCCCCCTTTTGGGTATACGCATCCGATTTTAGTATATGAGGGTTCAAAATCATATACCTATAAGTGCTGGATTTAAGTGTAGCTAAGGGGAGTACATCGGACAATAAAAAAAGAAAAAGCCCTATTTTTTAGGGGCTTCTGAACTAAACCGGACAACACCGGATATTGTAGTCAGGGACGGAATCGAACTGATTTCATAAATATCTAAAATTTATACATAAAATTTACCTGTAATTTTACGATACCTCTAAAAATACCTCAAAAAGATTTTTTGCCTACCAATTGAGGCCAAATTTTCGGACCTGCTGTTAATGCAATTTTGAAAAGTTCTGCCTCACTTATAAGAGGTCGTGGTGTTCACGAATCCTGCTGATCTCGACCGGACTTACCCCGGCCTGTCTGGCAATATCCGGCCAGGCGGCAACAGCATCCTGCACCTGGCGGATAACCTTATGTGCGGTGCCGACACCAAACCGATCGGCCAGAGCCAGCAGGTCCGCTTGAGTAATACCGCTGAATTTGCCGTTCACAGCCATAAGATGCTGCCATGTCCACTCTCCGGAGGGATTGAAAGCATACGTCACATCATAG
>CAIRBT010000036.1 GCA_903876875.1 uncultured Geobacteraceae bacterium | reverse complement strand
GCATTAGCCAATCCATATTATAAAATATCATTAGAAACAGCGGGTTGTGGCAGTATACACAAGACAATGTTGATCGTCAAACCGCGAATAACATAAGATGATAATAGACTGTATAGGTAAAATATACATTGCAAAAACAGTAATCAGACTCATAACTTGTGTGTTTAACAAGAGTATACATAATAGAGCGGAGTAGTAATCGGTCTTTTTTTATACATCATCCCCTGTTCGCCTATAATTCAATGGGTAACGTTGCAAAACAATTTAAAAATTAACTCATTTTTTCAGTATGTTATATAAAAAATTCCTATTTAGACACATCTTGGCATCGTCTATGCTTTATACAAAACAACAGCAATCAAACGATAAAAGATCAACAAATACAAGGAGGATGTCATGAGAGCACTTATTACCACCATCGTAGGAACATTACTCCCGGCAACAGTAATGGCAGCAGGTACGGCACGCGGAATGGCAGAAGATACAAGCGGGATTTTTGTCTGGGTATTCTTGGGATTCTGCGCAATGATAGTGGTCGCACAGGTAATACCGGCAGTACTTCTGGCAACCGGCATGGTAAAAGGGATCGTCTCAGTGGTAAAACACGAAACATCGGCGGCCACAGCACACAACTCATAGGAGACATTTATGAAAACAACCGACAGCTCAGAGGCTGCCCTGTAGAGGGTGGCCTCTTTTTGCATGGTGAAAGAGGGCTCGAAATTTACCGCTGTACCAACACCCCTGACGGGTGGTTTCTAACGGCAGTAGGTGAATATCAATCGTGTAAACCATATGGTAAGTGGTCGGGCAGACAGGGCGGCCATTTCACTAAAAATAAATAGTTTTATTTTTGATAAAAAACTATTGCGCTTTCAGTAACAATGGTTTATTTTCCTTTAAAAGGAGTCATAGTTGACTGACAGTAAATTATTTTATGGCATCATTCAATTACAAAATCACCACCTATCATAAATTGTTTTAGTCACCGCCTGTTCTCTGCCAAAGGGGTATGCATGTCGGAATACAATATCGGAGCCAAGATCAAAGAGCTCCGACGTACAAAAAAGATGACACTTCAGGATGTGGCGGTGGAAACCGGTTTTTCCACCGCCCTCATTTCCCAGATAGAAAATAACAATGTTTCTCCCCCCATCGCCACCCTCTCCAAAATCGCTGCTTTTTTCGATGTCAAAATGGGGTATTTTTTTGCCGACGGGGAAGAGGAGTGCCCGTACGAAGTCATCAGACACAACGAGCGGACAGTCATTCCCCGGGTAATCTCGCTGGACGGCACCAACCATGGCTATTTTTATGAATCGCTCTCCGTTCGCAAGAAGAACGGCAAAATGGATCCCTTTCTTTTGACGCTTAATAATCATGTCACCAATACGGACACTTACAGCCACACTGGCGAAGAATTCCTCTTTGTCATGCAGGGTTCGGCCGAACTACTGCTTGACAGCACCAGCATCACCCTCCATGCGGGAGACAGTATCTATTTCGACGCAAACCTGAAACACCGACTCAGATCCTCGGGAAAAGAGGAGGTTAAGGTCATGGCCGTCGTCATGAGATAATCGAACGCCCCGCAGTATCGACGCATTCTGCAGTATGTTGCCAGTAAAAATCACCGCAGTACCAAGGAGAAGAGATGAATATTCATGAGTATCAGGCAAAGGCGATTTTACGGAAGTTTGGCGTTCCGGTCCCCGATGGGCACGTTTGTTACAACAGTGCCGGAGCACGGGAATGGGCCAAGCGGCTCGGCGAAGGTCCCTGGGTGGTCAAGGCCCAGATCCATGCCGGTGGCC
Source organism: uncultured Geobacteraceae bacterium (assembly GCA_903876875.1). Lineage (GTDB taxonomy): Bacteria > Desulfobacterota > Desulfuromonadia > Geobacterales > Pseudopelobacteraceae > JACRCG01. The sequence continues at coordinate 10,956 of CAIRBT010000036.1, read as the reverse complement.
GGGGCAAAGGGGGGGGCGTCAAGCTGGCACGTAGCGCCGATGAGGTGCGGATGATCGCCCGGGAAATGCTCGGCATGACCCTGCGGACACACCAGACCGGGGCCGAAGGGAAGCTGGTCACCAGGGTCCTGGTGGAGAACGGTTGCAACATCGCCTCCGAACTCTACGTCAGCCTGCTGGTGGATCGCTCCACCTCACGGGTTACCGTCATGGCTTCAACGGAAGGGGGGATGGACATCGAGGAGGTGGCCGCCACCACGCCGGAAAAGATCTTCACCGAAGCAATCGATCCGCTGGTCGGCCTCACCCCGTTCCAATGCCGTAAAATAGCCTTCAGCCTCGGCATGAACGGCAAGCTGGTCGGCAAAGCGGTGACGGTCCTGCAACGGCTCTACGAAACCTTCATCGCCTGTGACTGCTCAATGCTGGAAATCAATCCGCTGGTTATCACCGCCGAGGAAAACCTGCTGGCACTGGATGCCAAATTCGGCTTCGATGACAACGCCATCTTCCGTCACCACAAAATTGGCGACATGCGTGACTATGATGAGGAAGATCCCAACGAAATCGAAGCGTCCCAGCATGATCTTTCCTATGTATCCCTCTCGGGCAATATCGGCTGTCTGGTAAACGGAGCCGGTCTGGCCATGGCCACCATGGACATCATCAAGCATTACGGCGGCGACCCGGCAAACTTCCTGGACGTGGGGGGCGGGGCTACCATCGAACGGGTTACCGAGGCGTTCAAGATCATCCTTTCCGACAAGAACGTCAAAGGGATATTGGTCAACATTTTCGGCGGCATCATGAAGTGCGATATCATCGCCACCGGCGTTGTGGAAGCGGCCAAGCAGGTTTCCCTGACTGTGCCCCTGGTGGTACGTCTGGAAGGGACTAATGTGGCACGGGGTAAAGAAATCCTCGCCGAGAGCGGTTTGAACATTGTTTCCGCCGACGGCATGGCCGACGCCGCACAAAAAATTGTTCAGGCCGTGAAAGGAGCCCACCAATGAGCATCATGATCAATAAGGAGACCAAGGTTATTACCCAGGGGATCACCGGTGCCACCGGCCTCTTCCACGCCCAGGGGGCCCGAGAATACGGCACCCAGATGGTAGGGGGCGTCACCCCCGGCAAGGGGGGCACCACCATCGATGGTTTCCCGGTGTTCGATACGGTAGTTGATGCCATCAAACAGACCGGCGCCACCGCCTCGGTCATCTATGTGCCACCCCCCTTTGCCGCCGACTCCATCATGGAGGCCGTTGATGCCGGCATTGAGCTGGTCTGCTGCATCACCGAAGGGATTCCGGTCCTCGACATGGTCAAGGTCAAGCAGTATATGGCAGGTAAAAACACCCGCCTGGTCGGCCCCAACTGCCCCGGCGTCATAACCCCCGGCCAGTGCAAGATCGGCATCATGCCGGGCTACATCCACAAACCGGGAAAAATCGGTGTGGTTTCCCGCTCCGGCACCCTCACCTATGAAGCGGTCTGGCAGCTAACCTGCCTGGGACTGGGGCAATCAACCTGCGTCGGCATCGGCGGTGACCCGGTCAACGGCACCAACCACCTGGACGTTTTGAAGATGTTTCAGGAAGACCCGGACACCGAGGCGGTCATCATGATCGGTGAGATCGGCGGCAGCTCCGAAGAGGAGGGTGCCCGCTTTGTCAAGGAGTATATGACCAAACCGGTGGCGGCCTACATTGCTGGCATCACCGCCCCCCCCGGCAAACGGATGGGACATGCGGGGGCCATCATCTCCGGCGGCAAAGGAACGGCGGCTGAAAAAGTGGCCGTATTGGAGTCATGTGGCATCAGCGTCGCCGCCAGTCCGGCAGAAATGGCACAGGCCCTGCTTAAGATTTATAAGCCGTGAGATGTGATGCATGAATTCCGAAAGAGCTGAATAGGAAAGATTAGTGCTAATCAGAATTTGGAATATGTGTTATATAATCGGGTGGGAATATGTTACCGGAATAATTTCCCCCCATACCGCACATATCCGTTTGAACACCGCGTTACCAACAACCATGACAAAGGAGACATAACCACATGAGCAAAAAAATCGGGGCTCTCGAATACCATTCCATGGGCCGCAAAGGCAAAATTGAAGTTATTTCCACCAAACCGTGCCAGACCGCCGCAGATTTGTCGCTGGCCTACTCACCGGGCGTGGCCGAACCCTGTCTGGCCATCCAGCAGAACCCGGAAGATGCCTATAAATACACCGCCAAAGGGAATCTGGTGGCGGTAGTTTCCAACGGAACCGCTGTTCTTGGCCTCGGAAACCTGGGTGCCCTGGCCGGAAAACCGGTTATGGAGGGGAAAGGCATTCTCTTCAAACGCTTTGCCGATATCGACGTATTTGACATCGAACTGGACACGGAAGATCCCGATGAAATCATCAAGGCGTGCCAGCTTCTTGAACCGACCTTCGGCGGAATCAACCTGGAAGATATCAAGGCCCCCGAATGTTTCTACATCGAAGAAACCCTCAAAAAGACCATGAACATTCCGGTGTTTCACGATGACCAGCATGGCACCGCCATCATCTCGTCGGCCGCCCTGCTCAACGCCCTCCATCTGGTGGGTAAGAAAATTGAAGATATCCGTATTGTGGTCAACGGTGCCGGTGCTTCGGCCAACTCCTGTGCGAAACTGGCCATTGCCCTCGGCGTCAAGCCGAACAATATGATCATGTGCGACACCAAGGGGGTCATCTACAAGGGGCGTACCGTCGGTATGAATCCCTACAAAGAACTGTTTGCCGCCGATACCCCCTTCCGCACCCTGGAAGAAGCGGCTGCCGGAGCCGACGTACTGTTCGGCCTCTCGGTCAAGGGTGCCTTCACCAAGGAGATGGTTTCCAGCCTTGCCCCCAATCCGATCATCTTTGCCATGGCCAACCCGGACCCGGAAATCACCCCGGAAGACGCCTACTCGGTCCGTGCCGACGTAATGATCGCCACCGGCCGCTCCGACTATCCGAACCAGGTCAATAACGTGCTCGGCTTCCCGTTCATCTTCCGTTGTGCCCTGGATGTCCGCGCTACCTGTATCAACGAAGAGATGAAACTTGCCGCCGTTCAGGCCCTGGCACAACTTGCCCGTGAAGAGGTACCCGATTCCGTCAGCAAGGCCTACGGCAATGTCAAATTCAGCTTCGGCCGTGATTACATCATCCCGAAACCGTTTGACCCCCGGGTTCTGCTCCATGTTGCTCCGGCCATCGCCCGCGCCGCCATGGAAACCGGCGTCGCCCGCCAACCAATTGAAGATATGGCCAAGTATATCGAACACCTTGAATCGACCCAGGGAAAATCGAAAGAGATCATGCGAATGATCATCAACAAAGCCAAAAGCGATCCGAAACGGGTGGTGTTCCCCGAAGGTGAAACCGAAAAAACCCTTCGGGCGGTGCAGATTCTGGTTGAGGAAGGAATTGCCCAACCGATCCTGATTGGTGACAGCAAGCGGGTTGCCCAGAAACTGGAAGAGCTGAACATTGAACTCAACGTACCGATCATCGATCCGGCCGAATCGGAGCTGACCGAGAAATACGCCAACGAGCTGTACACCCTTCGCCAGCGCAAAGGGTTGACCCTCTCCGAAGCACTGCGCCTGCTTCGCCGCAAATCACGTACCCATTTCGGAGCCATGATGGTCCACATGGGGGATGCGGACGCCCTGCTCGGCGGCATTGACACCCACTACCCGGAAACCATCCGTCCGGCTCTGGAGGTTATCGGCAAGAAGCAGGGGCTCTCCAGCGTCCATGGTCTCTACATGATGGTCTTTAAAAACGATGTCTACTTCCTGGCCGACACCACCGTCACCATCGATCCGACGGCGGAGGAACTGGCGGAAACCGCCATCCTGGCGGCAGAGAAAGTGCGGATGCTTGATATTGAGCCACGGGTTGCCATGCTTTCCTTCTCCAATTTCGGTTCTGCCAATCATCCCCAGGCTCGCAAAGTACAGCGGGCCACCGAAATCGTCAAGGAGCGGGCTCCGAACCTGATCGTAGAAGGCGAAATGCAGGCCGATACTGCCGTCACCCAGGATCTGCTCAATGGCTTTACCTTCTCAAAACTGAAGAGTAACGCCAACATCCTGATCTTCCCCGACCTCAACTCGGGCAATATCTGTTACAAACTGCTCCATCATTTGGGAGGTGCCGAAGCCATCGGCCCGATCCTCATGGGGATGAACAAGCCGGTTCACGTCCTGCAACGGGGCGACAGCGTCGATGACATGGTCAAAATGGCCGCCATCGCCGTCGTCGATGCCCAGAACATCTAACTTCTAACGCAATTTTGCACAGGAGAATACCAGAGTGTCCAGAAAACTTGTTACCATTGACGGCAACACCGCCGCCGCCCATGTGGCCCACGCCACCAACGAAGTTATCGCCATCTACCCCATTACCCCGTCATCGGTCATGGGTGAAATATCCGACGCCAAAAGTGCCGCCGGAGAGAAAAACATCTGGGGAACCATCCCCCTGGTGGCCGAACTGCAGTCAGAAGGGGGTGCCGCCGGTACCGTCCATGGCGCACTGCAGGCCGGTGCCCTGACCACCACCTTCACCGCCAGCCAGGGGTTATTGCTGATGATCCCCAACATGTACAAGATCGCCGGTGAGCTGACCTCCACCGTGTTCCACGTCTCGGCCCGCGCCATCGCCACCCAGGCGCTGTCGATCTTCGGTGACCACTCCGACGTCATGTCCTGCCGCTCCACCGGCTGGGCCATGCTCTGTTCCAACAACGTCCAGGAGGTCATGGACTTTGCTCTGATCGCCCAGGCCGCCACCCTGCGCGCCCGCATCCCCTTCCTGCACTTCTTCGACGGCTTCCGCACCTCCCACGAAGTCCAGAAGGTAGAAGAACTGACCTTTGACGACATGCGCGCCATGGTTGATGACAAACTGGTCAACGCCCACCGTGCACGGGGGCTTTCGCCGGACCATCCGGTTATGCGCGGAACCGCCCAGAACCCGGATGTCTACTTCCAGGGGCGCGAAACGGTTAATAAATTTTATCCCGCCTGTATCTCCATCGTGCAGGAGGAGATGGACAAATTTGCCACCATCACCGGTCGCAGTTACCAGCTGGTCGAGTATTTCGGGGCTCCCGATGCGGAGCGGGTCGTCGTCATCATGGGTTCCGGTGCCGATACCATTCAGGATACGGTTACTACCCTGACGAAACAGGGTGAGAAGGTCGGTGTGGTAAAAATCCACCTGTACCGCCCCTTCCCCCTGGATGCCTTTATCAAGGCACTGCCGGCCACCGTCACCGGCATTGCGGTGCTTGACCGCACCAAAGAGCCCGGCTCCCTCGGTGAACCGCTTTATCTTGACGTTCGTACCGCCATCGGCGAAGCCATGTCCGACGGCAGCTGTGCACTTGACGGCTATCCGATCATCGTTGGCGGGCGCTACGGACTCGGTTCCAAGGAGTTCACCCCGGCCATGGCCAAGGCGGTCTTTGACAACCTCAAGGAAACTAAACCGAAGAAGAATTTTGTCGTCGGCATCACCGATGATGTGACCGATTCAAGCCTCAGCTTTGACCCCTCGTTCCGCAATCAGATGGACGGCACCTACGAAGCGATGTTCTACGGTCTCGGTTCCGACGGTACGGTCGGTGCCAACAAAAACACCATCAAAATTATCGGTGAAACCACCGACAATTATTCACAGGCCTACTTTGTCTATGACTCGAAAAAAGCCGGCACCATCACCATCTCCCACCTCCGTTTCGGCAAAGAGCGGATTAACGCGCCGTACCTGATTGATAACGCCGACTTCATCGCCTGTCATAACTTCACTTTCCTTGAGAAGTACGACATGCTCAGCAAGGCCAAAACCGGGGGAACCTTCCTGCTCTGTTCCCCCTTTGAGCATGACGATGTCTGGGATCGGATGCCGACGGAAGTGCAGCAGCAGATCATCAACAAAAAGCTCAAATTCTACGTCATTAACGCCATAAAGCTGGGCGAAGAACTGGGACTGGGCGCACGTATCAACGTCATCATGCAGACCGCCTTCTTCAAGATTTCCGGCATTATCCCCCTCGAGCAGGCCATCGCCGAAATCAAGGGCGCCATCAAGAAGAGCTACGGCAAGGCGGGTGACAAGGTTGTCGCCATGAATAACGGGGCAGTTGACGCAGCCCTCATCAATATCCACGAGGTTATTGTCCCGGCGACCGCCACCAGCACCATCGCCATGCCGCCATCGGTTTCCACCCATGCACCCCGGTTTGTGCAGGAGGTCACCGGCCGTATCATCGCCGGTTTCGGCGACGACCTGCCGGTCTCGTCAATGCCGATTGACGGCACCTTCCCGACCGCCACCTCCCAGTACGAAAAACGCAATATTGCCGTTGATATTCCGGTGTGGGATTCGGCAGTCTGCATCCAGTGCGCCATCTGTTCCTTCGTCTGCCCCCATGCCGCCATCCGGATGAAGGCCTACGACAAGGCACTGCTGACAAACGCACCGGCCACCTTCAAATCCACCGACTGCAAACTTCCCGAGTTCAAAGGGAGTGCCTATACCCTTCAGGTGGCTCCTGAAGACTGCACCGGTTGTGGTGCCTGCGTCCATAACTGCCCGGCCAAAAACAAGGAAAACCCCGGCCGCAAAGCCATCAACATGCAGTTCCAGGCACCACTCAGGGCTGCCGAAGCGGCCAATTACGAGTTTTTCCTGGCACTGCCGGACATCGATGCCACCCAAGTCAAACTTGACACCCTTCGGGGAAGTCAGCTGGTACGTCCGACCTTTGAATATTCCGGTGCCTGCGCCGGTTGCGGCGAGACCCCCTACCTGAAACTGATGTCCCAGCTGTTCGGCGACCGGGCGATGATCGCCAATGCCACCGGCTGTACCTCCATCTATGGCGGCAATCTCCCCACCACCCCCTGGGCCCAACGGGCCGATGGCCGTGGCCCCGCCTGGTCCAACTCGCTGTTTGAGGATAACGCCGAATTCGGTTTCGGCATGCGCCTTGCGGTGGATAAATTCACCGAATCGGCACGGGAACTGCTGGCAGGATTGGCTGAACACTGCACCTGTGACTCGTGTAAAGCCATCATTCCGGTCATGAAAGAGATTTTGGTCGCCGACCAGTCGGATCAGACCGGCATCGAAAAACAGCGCGAGCGGGTTGCACTGCTCAAAGAAGCCCTCACCGGCTGTTCGGAAAAGAGCGCGGCACAACTGCTCCCCCTGGCCGATTATCTGGTGAAAAAATCGGTCTGGTGTGTCGGTGGTGACGGTTGGGCCTATGACATCGGCTACGGCGGCCTTGACCATGTCATCGCCTCCGGCAAGAACATCAATATTTTGGTACTCGATACCGAAGTGTACTCAAACACCGGCGGACAGGCATCAAAATCAACCCCCATCGGAGCGGTTGCCCAGTTTGCGGCCGGTGGCAAAATCATGGCTAAAAAAGATCTGGGCATGATGGCCATGGCCTATGGCTACGTCTATGTGGCCAATGTTTCTCTGGCCAATCCGGCACAGGTGGTCAAGGCCTTCATGGAGGCCGAAGCCTATGACGGCCCCTCCATCATCATCGCCTATGCCCACTGCATCGCCCACGGTATCGACATGACCACCGCCGTCGATGAGCAGAAAAAAGTGGTCTCTTCCGGTTACTGGCCACTATACCGCTACAACCCTGCCCTGGCAGCAGAAGGGAAGAATCCGCTCCAGCTTGACAGCAAGGCACCGACCACCACCTTCGAAGATTTTGCCAACGGTGAGAACCGCTACAAGGTGCTGAAAAAGATCAATCCGGAAGCATCGGAACAACTGATGAAAAAAGCGTCCGCCTGGACGGCAAACCGCTTTGAGTATTACCAGAAACTTGCTGCACTGAAGTATGAGAAGTAGCAACAGCTGACACCCCCCACCCCTGCCGCCTCCCTATCGGGCGAGGTGGCAGGAGTACCTCATGTAGTGACATTAATCTGCCACAAAAGAAAACAAGGGAGGATTTTCACCATGTCAGAGAGAACCTTACGCATACTGGTCGGGAAACCGGGACTGGACGGCCATGACCGGGGAGCTAAAATCATCGCACGGGCCTTCCGGGATGCCGGATTTGAAGTAATCTACACCGGTTTGCACCAGACACCGGAACAGATTGTCGCTGCCGCCATTCAGGAGGATGTGGACTGCATCGGGCTCTCCATCCTGTCCGGCGCCCACAACACCCTGCTGCCACGGGTCTGCCAACTGCTGAAAGAGAAATCGGCCGACGACATCAAGGTCTTTGGCGGCGGGGTCATTCCGGAAGATGACATTCCGGGGTTGAAAGCCGCCGGAATTTCAGAAATTTTTACCCCCGGCACCTCGACTGAAGATATCGCAACCTGGGTCAGGGAGAATATTTCACCGCGGGCATAGCACAACAAGCCGTCAGCACAGTAACTTTTACATTACAAAGGATATGAGCGTATGTCCAAAGCGGTCGCAGCACAATCGAATGTCAAGGGGTGGCTCGGCAAGGATGCAATGGCATCGGTGGTGGTTTTTCTGGTGGCTCTGCCACTCTGTATGGGTGTGGCCATCGCCTCCGGAGTACCACCGACCTCCGGTCTGATTACCGGCATCATCGGCGGGCTGGTGGTCGGAGTGTTCGCCGGTTCTCCCTTCCAGGTGAGCGGCCCTGCCGCCGGACTGACGGTACTGGTCTGGCAGCTTGTGCAGCAGCATGGTCTGCCGATGCTCGGCGTTATTGTCCTCTTGGCCGGTCTGTTGCAACTGACGGCCGGCCTGCTCAAGCTGGGGCAATGGTTTCGCGCCGTATCACCGGCCGTAATTCATGGCATGCTGGCCGGTATCGGCCTACTGATTCTCACCGCCCAGTTCCATGTCATGCTCGATGGCAAGCCAATCGGCAAAGGAATTGATAACCTGCTGGCCATTCCCGATGCCCTAAACCGGGCGATCACCGGTGGTGGTGCACCACTCCACGCCCTCTACATCGGCATATTGAGCATAACCACCATGGCTCTCTGGGGGCGCTTTGCTCCCCGCAAACTCAAGATGCTCCCAGCTCCGTTGATTGCTGTTATCCTATCGGTGATTGCCGCCGCCTATTTCCAGTTGAAGATCGCCTACGTCATGGTTCCAGAGAACATCTGGTCCGTCATTCAACTTCCGACCATGGACAATCTGAAGCATGTCGTTGACACACCGATTCTCATTGCCGCCGTCTCCGTCGCCTTCATTGCCAGTGCAGAAACCCTGCTCTGCGCCAGTGCCGTCGATCAGATGCATCAGGGACAACGCACCAAATATGACAAGGAACTTGCCGCACAGGGTCTTGGCAATGCCCTCTGCGGTCTCTGCGGCGTCCTTCCCATGACCGGTGTTATCGTCCGCTCCAGTGCCAACATTGAAGCGGGGGCCAAAACCCGTGCCTCGGCTATTTTCCATGGCATGTGGCTGCTGCTCTTTGCCGCGGTGCTTCCGTTTACCCTCCGCTACATTCCGGTATCCAGCCTGGCAGCCGTACTGGTCTTCACCGGGTACAAACTGGCCTACCCGAAAGCACTGCCCAAACTGCTTGAATTTGGCAAAAGTGAAGTGGCAATTGCCGTCGTAACCGTTGCCGTCATCGTGGGGACCGATCTGCTCAAGGGGGTCGTCCTGGGGTTGCTGCTGTCACTGTTCAAACTGTTGTACGTGTTTTCCCAGCTGGATATTGTCTGCGACGACGATGAAGCCAGTAACTGTGTCCATCTGCGGCTGTCCGGTTCGGCAACCTTAATCCGTCTGCCGATGCTGGCCTCGGCATTGGAGCAGGTACGTCCCGGCACCGAAGTGCATGTACATTTTGAGAATCTTGAATATATCGACCACGCCTGTTTCGACCTCCTGTCAAACTGGGAGAAACAGCATGAAGCGACCAGCGGCTCGTTGGTCATTGAGTGGGATGAACTTTCGTGGAAATTCCATCAGCGGCGCAGTGCCGCCCAAAGGTCACCCCGCAAAGGGTGACATACCGCAGATACTATCGTATGGAGGGGAATAATGGGCATACAGGACAGTAAACAGAAGTGGGACGAAAAAGTAGCCAAGGGGCTGGCCAAATCGCCGGAACGGATGGAAAAATTTCTGACGACCTCGAATATCGAGCTGGAGCGCTGTTTCACCCCCGGTTTTGATTACCCGGATTATGAAGAACAGCTCGGTTTGCCGGGGGAATACCCCTACACTCGTGGTGTGCAGCCGACCATGTACCGGGGGCGTTTCTGGACCATGCGGCAGTACGCCGGTTTCGGTACGGCACGGGAATCCAACGAACGGTACAAATACCTGCTCTCCGCCGGTCAGACCGGCCTTTCCATCGCCTTTGACCTGCCGACCCAGATGGGCTATGACTCCGATGCCGGTATGAGCCTCGGCGAAGTGGGCAAGGTTGGCGTGGCCATAGACTCCCTGGCCGACATGGAAATCCTCTTTGACGGCATTCCGCTGGATAAGGTTTCCACCTCCATGACCATCAACTCCACGGCCGCCATTCTGCTCTGCATGTACATCGCCGTGGCGGAAAAACAGGGGGTTTCAGCCGACAAAATTTCCGGCACCATCCAGAATGACATCCTCAAGGAGTACATGGCACGGGGAACCTACATCTATCCCCCCCAGGAATCCATGCGGATCATCACCGACATCTTCGCCTACTGCAAGGACAACGTCCCCAAGTGGAACACCATCTCCATCTCCGGCTACCATATCCGTGAAGCCGGTTCCAGCGCAGTGCAGGAAGTCGCCTTCACCCTGGCCGACGGAATCGCCTATGTGGATGCGGCCATCAAGGCCGGTCTGGCCGTGGATGAGTTTGCCCCCCGTCTGGCCTTCTTCTTCAACGCCCACAACAACCTGTTTGAAGAGGTGGCCAAATTCCGTGCCGCCCGTCG
>CAIRBT010000035.1 GCA_903876875.1 uncultured Geobacteraceae bacterium | reverse complement strand
CTTCTAAAGTCTGTTATAGATCACATTTATTTCATAAATGTATATAGGAGCCTGTCGGACTTAGGAGGAATCTGCTGCAAATCCGTCTGAACGGATCATGTTTTTCCGATTTTTTGGTCAATAGTACGACTATTCACCTTCACAATCGTCAAAATCTGCTCTCGCCCAGCCGAATTTTCGCGACGATTTCCTAAGTCCGACAGATTCCTGCGGACTCGTGGCTTTGCGTCCCTCGGTTACCCCAGGTTTGCTCGTATCATTGGGTATGTTAAATAATTACTATCAAAAGATACTGTGACCGGCAGTTAAAGTCAAATTATTTACTTGCAGCGGGAACATGCGTACTCACTCCAGTATAAATATTTTACGACTTACCGGCAATTCTGATCGCATCTCTCAGGATAGATGACCGGTATGGTTTTTGTATAAAACCCACCAGGCCTTTCCCCATGAATTTGTGAGTTACCTCCTGCTCGTTATAACCGCTCGAAATGATTACTTTCAGCTCCGGTCTGATCTGTCTGAGTTCTCTGAAGCATTGTTCACCATCCATGCGGGGCATTGTCAGATCAAGAATTACCAATTTGATGTCTGGATTTATCTTAAATAATTCAAGGGCTTCGTAACCATCATTTGCAGTCAAAACCCCATATCCCATCTCCTGAAGCATTTCCCTGCCAATGTCCCTTACCGCTTCTTCATCATCAACGAGGAGAATGACACCCGTATCTTTCCACTCATGTTCTGCTGGTACGTTGTCATACAATTCGGCAGGTTTGCCCGATGCGGGCAATAGTATTTTGAAAGAGGAGCCCTTGCCCGGCTCACTGTAAACCTTAATGGCACCCTTATGACCTCTGATTATCCCCATTACGGCGGCCATACCGAGACCTCTGCCGGTAAACTTGGTGGTAAAGAACGGTTCAAATATTTTCTCAACGGTGCCTTTATCCATGCCACAGCCGGAATCGGCAACCTCAAGATAAACATAACGGCCTTCGGTAATATCCTCTATCAGCCAGACATCCTTGAGGTAATGAGCATCACAGTCGATGCACCCCGTTGTAATGGTAATCACTCCCGCCGTATCACCGATCGCTTCAGAAGCATTAATGACCAGATTCATGGCAACTTGTCGTAATTGTGTCGCATCCACCTCAATTAACGGAAGCTGTTGGGCAAGGTTAAGCCGCACAAGGGTTTTTTTCGAGACAGATACTTCGAGCATGTAGAGCATTTCATGTAACAGTGTATTTAAATCAATCAGCTCAACAATAAACTTCCCTTTTCCCGAATAGGCTAACATCTGTTTTGCCAGATCGGTGGCCTTTGCTGCAGCCTGTACAATTTTCTTCAAGTTATCAACGACGGGAGATTCTTGATTGCTACGCATCATTGCCAGTTCGGCGTTGCCTATAATTGCCATGAGAATATTATTAAAGTCATGGGCGATGCCTCCGGCCAGTACCCCCAGGGACTCGAGTTTTTGTGCTTTGATCAACTCTTCCTGCATTTTGGTGCGTTCCGTGATATCGCGGGCAATGGCCAGTACGGAATCCTCCCCCATATTGTTAAAATAAACAGAAACCATCTCCACACGTACGATCGAGCCGTCCAGACGCACCAGTTCTTCCTCTATCAGTGGATTATCGCCATGTTGCCAGGCATTTTTAATGCGTTCGGCAACCAGATCCCGCAGACGTGGATTAACAAAATCCAGTGCAGAGAGCCCAATAAGTTCTTCCGGTTTGCTTGCTCCCAAAAGTTTTGTTGCTGCCATATTGACAAAGACAAAGCGCCCGTTACAATGGATGAAAATGGCTTCTGGGGATACTTCGACGACCCTTCGATACCGTTTTTCGCTCTCACTTAGTGCTTTTTCTACCAATTTACGTTGGGTAATGTCCCATGCACAGCCAACAATGCCCCGTAGGGTACCATTGATTTTAATGGGTGACTGGTGGATATCAAACCATCGAGCTCCACCGCTCACACGAAACTCTTTTTCAATGGTCATAGGCGTTTCATGTAAGATAACTTCATGTATTTCTGCAGAAATTACATCGGCAACTTCCGGTTGAAAAAAATCATGAATCGTTTTACCAATGAGCTGGTCGGAAGACGTCAGACCCAGGTATTCGGACAATTTTACATTGGCAACCAGATACCGGCCTTCGGTGTCCTTCATCCAGGCGGCAAAGGGAAAGTCACTGAGCAAGACCCGGTAGAAATCTTCCCGCAGATTTTCAGAGGGAGATGTGGTGTGTGCATCACTGATATCGTGCATGGTACCGACAAAGCGATAAGGAAGGCCGAGGTGATCCCTAATCAGGCAGGCACTTGAAAATACCGATATAAAATGACCGCTCGTATGTTGTACGCGAAAGAGTGCTTTGAATGCGTTGGCAGTACCCGCAATGAAATCGGAGGCTTTTTTCACCACGGAGTCTCTCTCGTCGCGATGAATCAACTGTGTGAGCATGTCGATAGTGCGATGAGACGTGTCGTTGTGAAAACCAAGGGCAGCTGCAAACGAAGCGGAATAAGCCACCTCACCGGTCGAGAGGTTGATGTCAAACAGCCCATCAGTACCTTCATTCAACAGTTGTTGTGCGTGGGATGCTTCCAGATGTATTTTCATTATCCCTCTCAGATTGCTGGTTAGCAGGTACCATTCGTAAGAAGTACGTTCTGCCGACAGCATTATGTACCATACCGTTCTATTTGTGAAAGGTTTTTGCGTGATGTACGGTTAAAAGCCGAACCATTTCCCTGTTTTTTCAGTGATTGTGTCCGCAAATAAAAAATGATCCTGAATATATGAACAAAATGTTTGACAGAGCCGGTAGTTTTCCTATAAAAGATAACAGTTGTTACTGGTACTGAAATTTACTGTGCTCTCAAAGCTTATCCAATACGCGGGAATAACTCAGTGGTAGAGTGTCAGCTTCCCAAGCTGAAGGTCGCGAGTTCGAATCTCGTTTCCCGCTCCAATAAAAACAAGGGCTTAGCCGACAAGGTTAAGTCCTTTTTTCATGCATTGGTGGTTGTTGCATCCGTTTTTGCATCCGTTTGGCGGAAAAAATACTCTGAAAAGCTGTGCGTCATCCCGAATATTTTTGAAACCTGAATACTGCGGCAATGGCGGTCCTGCATGGACCCGCGGTTAGGAAAATACTCTGTTCACCTTCAAGGTGCCCGCAGTGGCGACTCCAAAGTTGCACAACTTGACTGGCATTTGTTCTCATCTGTGTCCGTTGTATCCGTTTTTGCATCCGTTTAGTTGAAAAGTTACGAAATATCAGGTAAATAGAGTAGTGGTTTTAGACCGTAGCAAACGAAGATGAACGAAAAGAGGACGAGCAAAACAACTATACTGCCCGTAAATCGGGTCAGATTTTTCCTGGAGGTAAGAAATGAGCATCCCAGCACATTCACGGCCTTATGAAATAGCAAGGGACAATACAATTGGCGCAGTTTACGGGTGGATGGCTGCCGGTCTCTGCCTGACAGCACTCGTTTCGGTGGCAGTCGTAAGTTCACCAGCGCTTTTCACCATGCTGTTCGGAAACAGGGCGGTGTTCTTTGGGCTCTTCATCGTTGAACTGGGGCTAGTCTTTGCGATCAGCGGCTTTGCGCTCCGCATGGGAGCGGCTATCGCAGCGCCGCTTTTTCTGCTCTATTCGGCACTGAACGGCGTGACGCTCTCCGGGATCTTCCTCATCTATACCGGCCAGTCCATATCCTCGGCGTTTTTCACCACGGCCGGGACTTTTGCGGTGATGAGCGTCTATGGTCTCACGACAAAGCGCGACCTGACTTCGCTGGGCTCATTCTGCTTCATGGGTCTGGTAGGGATAGTCATCGCCTCCATCGTCAATATCTTCCTGCACTCCAACATGCTCCAGTTTGTTGTCAGCGGCATCGGCCTGATCGTCTTCATCGGCCTGACCGCTTACGACACCCAGAAGCTTAAGGGTGCCAGAGGAGGGGCAGCGGTGGCCGGCGCTCTGGCACTCTACCTTGACTTCGTCAACATGTTCCTTTTCATTTTGCAACTATTCGGGAGCAGGAGGGACTGACCACAGGTGAACGCTTAACGGGGAATCTGTGAGATGGGGTGAGCCTTTTGGGCTTGCCCTTTCTTATAGGCGGGACTGTTCAGAGATTTTCAATTCATTTGAGCGGCGCGTTCAGAAACAGATGTTCTGCCTCGGCACATTCCTGCGAGGTCAGGCCAAGCTTCTTGGCGCGGGCCTTCCATCCCCCCACCACCTTGCACACGTCATTGACGATCTTCCTGGCACGGCCGAGTTCCAGTCTATAATAGTCGGCGGTTGCAAGAACTACCTCCAGATCGGGCTGGCGGTTATAAAGATCCAGAGAAAGGACGTGCTCGTCCTTCCTGAAGGACGGATTCATGTCGAAAGCCGGGGCCAGGCGCCACCCGTCGGGAGACCTGATGAAGCCATGATTCCGTAGGTGGTCATCACGGTTGGCAGTGGCAACGTTGAAGACAACCCTGATGAAAAGTTCTTCGAGGTCTTGTGCGATGTGATCAGCCTCGCCGTATGTAGCCAGGAATTCTGCCATCTCCAGATAACTGGCGTCTTCGGTATCAATGTGGCCGAGCATCGTCATAGCCGAGGCGAAGAAACGGCGATGGCTGCCGATGCGATCGAATCTCTTCACCAGAAAGGTATGATAGCCGCTGCCTATCTGCATGAGCCGGGAGTCGGGCACGGCGATGCCGCAGTTCTGCGCCAGATCCTGAAGCAACTTTTCCCAGACGGCAACGTCGTAGTCATCGTCGGCGGAAGGGAACTTGGCAATCCAGAGGCTGCCGTCTTCATCGACTAGGTTTGCCTTGGGGCGGGCGCCGCCGAGCGAAGACCCTGGAGCAACCAGAACCTTCAGCCACTCCCTGATTTTGTCGAGATCGTCCTGCTTCTTCCTGGTCAGCTCATAGGCAACAGCCTGCAGCTCGGCAATTCTGGCGACAGGGGGAGCAGATAACGCTTCGTTGGCCAGGAAAATCTGCTCACCCGGGCGGCTGAAACGCAAAGCGCCCATGCGCGTACAATCCTGAACTCCCAGCAAGAATTCCCACGGTCCCAAGGTTCTCGGAGTACGACCTTCTTCTTTGGCCTCGACCGCTTCCCGGCGTTTCATCAGAATCTGGCCCCAGCGGTCAGGGCATGAGTCCATGAACACACCGAAATTGGAATTCCCCGGGAAGAATTCACCGGCAAAAAGATCCAGTTCCGGGTCCAGGGGGAAGGCATGGGCATGCTTGAGCCAGGATGACTCGTAGGCAAAACGTACGCTGCCGCGTTCCCCACGGGAGAGCGTACCAATATGCTGAAGAGGACCGAATCCGGGATCGTCAAGCCAGACCCAGACCTGGTCCCCCTTTGCTTTAGCCATCGCTGTCTCCTGTCGGCGGCTTCTTGCGCGGAGCCCTTTTCCGATGGGGAAGTGATTCGTCCTGCAGGCGGCGCCCGAGAACATCCTCCTTGGCTATCAGAGACAAGTCCTCAACCAGTCCAAGGACACGTAGTACCTGGACGTAGATCCCGATAGCAACCGAGGGGTCGCCATTTTCGACCTTGTAGAGTGTCGGCCGCGAAATATCAGCCCTGGAACAGACCGTTTCCATAGAAAAGCGGCGACGAAGCCGCGCATCCTTGAGACGCTGCCCCAGAGCCTCCATTTCTTTCGCTGAAGCTGGATAGATTGTAACGGTTCTCTTGGTCATAATGGTAATAATTATTTACACATTATGCCTGTTATGTCAAATATAATTATCGTTAAATTGTATGGCTACCGCATGTTGTTTTTTTGAGTACAACCCAGACCAATGCGTGCAGGTACATCTTTTACCGGGTAAGCAAGCCATTATATCCCGCACCCCGCCTCCAACCGTACCAGCATCAGTCCAAAGTTGTGACTTACTTTGAGATTCCTGATCGCGTCTTCCATGCTTAACCCATATCCCCGTACGGTGCGGTTCTCAATCTTTTCTGCGCGGTAGCAGAGCTCCTCATCATCCCAGATGACGTTGGCTTCCAGCTTGTTCGATGGACATTGTGGCGGGTGAACATAGTCAGGGTATTCCTTGAGCTTGCGCATTTTCACATAGCAGCCGGGAAAGTCCCGCATGACGGCATCTAGCACCGGGCCATCGGCATTTTCTCTGATAGCATGTCCAGCGTCCCAAATGTCGAACTCCCAGCCGGCGCACCATTTGGCAAAGGAGAGCGATCGCCTGGAGAGATAGGTAGCCAGAACAGGAGGTACGGAATCCTTTGCCGGTCGGCCCCGTTTCCCCTGGTTGATTACCCGATGTTTTACGAGAACAGCGTGGGCGTAATCAGCCTTCTTGGAACCGATGATTCTGGTGATTTCAACAACGGAAAACCCTTTTCGGTAAGCTGTGCAGATTCTATCCTCGACCTGATCGAAGAGTTGTTGATGCCCGGATAGGACGTGGAAGCGATAGGCAATGATGGCGGTCTTTGACGGCATGGTGCGAGTCCTTCTAAAGTCTGTTATAGATCACATTTATTTCATAAATGTATATAGGAGCCTGTCGGACTTAGGAGGAATCTGCTGCAAATCCGTCTGAACGGATCATATTTCACCGCTTTTTCGGTCAATAGAACGACTATTGACCTTCAAAATCGTCGAAATCTGCTCTCGCCCAGCCGAATTTTCGCGACG
>CAIRBT010000034.1 GCA_903876875.1 uncultured Geobacteraceae bacterium | reverse complement strand
CCCCGTCTGGCCTTCTTCTTCAACGCCCACAACAACCTGTTTGAAGAGGTGGCCAAATTCCGTGCCGCCCGTCGTATCTGGGGCAAGATCATGAAAGAGCGGTTCGGAGCCAAGGATCCCAAATCCCAGATGCTCCGCTTCCACACCCAGACCGCCGGCTGTACCCTGACTGCCCAGCAGCCGGACAACAACATCATGCGGGTGACCATTCAGGCCCTGTCCGCCGTGCTGGGGGGAACTCAATCACTCCATACCAACTCCCGTGACGAAGCACTGGCCCTGCCGACGGAAGACTCGGTGCGCATCGCCCTCCGCACCCAGCAGGTGATCGCCTATGAATCGGGTGCGGCCGACAGCATCGATCCCCTGGCCGGTTCGTTCCTGGTGGAATCATTGACCGATCAGATCGAGGCGGCAGCCCTTGAGTACATCGAAAAAATTGACAAACTGGGGGGAGCCGTTGAAGCTATCTCCCGTGGTTTCCAGCAGAAGGAAATTCAGGATTCCGCCTATGCCTACCAGAAATCCATCGAGAAAAACGAGCTGATCATCGTCGGTGTCAACAAGTTCCCGGTCAAGGAAGCTCCCCCCACCGGCCTGCTCAAGGTCAAGGAAGAGGTGGAAATTTCCCAGAAACAGTCACTGGCCGAAGTCAAGGCAGGGAGGGACAACGGAGCCGTGGTGGCCGCACTGGCACAACTGGAAGTCGCGGCTCGCAGCAGCGACAACCTGATGCCCCACATTCTGGCGGCGGTAAAAACCTATGCAACATTGGGGGAAATTGCCGACGTGTTCCGGGTAGTGTTTGGCAAACATACAGAAACGGTGGTATTGTAATTTGGTAGGTTGGGCAAAGCAAAGCGTGCCCAACAATCTCAACACCAAACCGTAGGGGCGACCCCATGTGGTCGCCCTGGTGCCAAGGTCGTCCTGGTGCCAAGGTCGCCCTGGTGCCAAGGTCGCCCTGGTGCCAAGGTCGCCCTGGTAACAACGACACACATAACCACCTAACGGGCAACAATAATCCTCCCCCTTTACAAAAGGGGGAGGATTATTAATCGTGCACAGCACCGCGTGCCCAACAAATTGTGGGGAAATCACCCGACCGGCGTTACCTTTTTCTCAACCTGCGCAGCCTGTGCTGCCGGGGCTGACGTATCTACATGATGCAGGTCACCGCTGGCAACCTGGGGTGGCAGGGCATCCTTCTCCTTCTCATAACTCTTGCGGGACTCTTCCTGAACATTCTTCTGAAAATCCTCTGTCGCCTTCTTGAACTCGGCAAGTCCCTTGCCCAGTGATTTTGCCAACTCGGGCAGTTTCTGCGGGCCGATAACAATCAGGGCAATCACAAGGATAATAATCATTTCCGGCATACCGATTCCAAACATCACTCATCTCCTTCTGGCGCACATGAATTACCCGCATTAAAAACGTAAATTCACCGCTTGGCAATAAAAATCTGTTTTTACCCTTGCCATTTTAATCTGCTGTGCTACTATGCACAAAATTTAGGCAGATCATAACCGATTTTTCCCCTCCCGGTTTATATCGTTCGTGTGTATCATGTTAAAATCATTAACAATTGGCTCGTTGACTCTGGCGCACAACGTGGTGCTCGCCCCCCTTGCCGGGATTACCAATCTCCCCTTTCGCCTGATCTGTCACCGTTTCGGTGCCGCTCTGGCCTATACCGAGATGGTCAGCGTCAACGGCCTGGTCCGTGAAGGGACAAAGACCCTGGCCCTGCTGAAGAGTGCCCCCGAAGACCGCCCCCTCGGCATTCAGTTGTTCGGCGACAAGCCCCATGACCTGGCCGAAGCGGCCCGTATGGTAGAGGGGTATGGCGACCTGCTGGACATAAACATGGGGTGCCCGGTCCGCAAGGTTGTCGGCACCGGTGCCGGCAGTGCCCTCTTACAGGATCCACTGAAAATTGCCGCCATGGTCCGCGCCGTCCGCAAGGCAACCAGACTGCCGCTCACCATAAAAATCCGTTCCGGCTGGCACTGCGGAGACAACGTGTTTCGTGAAGTAGGACATATTGCCGAAGCCGAAGGATGTGACGCCATTACGCTCCATCCCCGAAGCCGCACCATGATGTTTTCCGGCCAGGCGGACTGGAACCAACTGGCGGAGCTGAAAAGTGCCCTCTCCATTCCGGTGCTCGGTAGCGGCGACCTATTTACCGCTGAGGATTGTCTCCGGATGCTCTCCGTCACCGGTTGCGACGGCATTATGATTGCGCGGGGTGCCCTGGGAAATCCCTGGATTTTCCGTCAGGTACAGGAGCTGGCCCAGAGCGGAGTCTCCACTCCGGTCACCCCCCCGGAGCGGGCCGACATGATTGAGTCACACCTGGCCCTCTTTACCGAACAGTTGGGTGAAGCGGTTGCCGTCAGAGAGATTAAAAAGCATATCGGCTGGTATGCCAAGGGTTTTGCCGGAGCGTCGGAGATCCGCCGGGCCGCCAATTCGGCCCATCTGGCAACAGATATTTTCCATTTAACCGAAAGGATTCGCACCGTGGCCGTTTCTGACCACCCCGGTGCAGCAGACTATGCCGATTAAACAGCGCCAGAAATACCGGGATGACTACTACGCAACGGTTATCGACAGTGTGGGTGACGGGGTTATCGTTGTGGGGAGTAACGGCCTGATTACCCTCTGTAACCCGGCGGCCGAGCAGATTACCGGTTTCTCCCAGCGGCAGGCCCAGGGTGCCGAATTCAACAAGCTGTTCACCCTTGAGACGACCTTGATCGAAATGCTGGCTAAAACCATGCGTACCGGCATCACCATTTCGGACCATGAAAATGTGGTAGTTCGTTCCACCGGGAAAATCACCCCGGTGGCAGTTACCTGTTACCCGCTGGTGGAGGGGAACGGTGAAAATATCGGTGCCATCCTTACCCTGAAAGACATTACCTATATCCGGGAACTTGAAGCAGCCGTTCGACAGGCGGACCGCCTTTCCACCCTCGGTACCCTGGCGGCCGGACTTGCCCACGAAGTCAAGAATCCCCTGGGGGGGATCAAAGGGTCGGCCCAACTGATGGAGCGGGAATTTACTCCCGACAGTGATCTGCGGGAATATACGCGGGTGATCATCCGGGAGACCGAGCGGATCGACCATATTATCCGGGAACTGCTGGAGCTGGCATCCCCCCGGGCCCTCAAACTTTCTCCGGTGAATCTGCACAAGATACTGGGAGATATTCTGCTGTTACAGAAAAAAGCCGTGGTGGATAAGGACATCTCCTTCATCAAGCAGCTTGATCCAAGCATCCCTGAAATCATGGCCGATGAGGAGTTGCTGACCCGACTATTCCTCAATCTCATCTGTAACGCCATCGATGTGCTGGATGTGGACGGTCGCCTGACGGTGACCAGCCGGGTGCTTTCCGACTACCGCATGACCCACTACGAACGGCACTCACGGATGGTTGCCATTGAGGTCAGTGATGACGGCCCCGGCATTCCCCAGCGGGATCTGGAAAATATCTGGACCCCCTTTTTCACCACCAAAACGGCCGGTACCGGCCTTGGCTTAACCATCTGCCACAAAATAGTTGCCGAGCATCGCGGCATGATTAAAGTTGAATCCGATCCGGGGCACGGCACAAAATTCACCGTGTTGCTGCCGCTGGTGAGATAGTTTATATAAAAGAGGTTCCCTATGCCACTGAACAGAATACTGGTTGCCGATGATGAAGAGAGTATCCGCTGGGTGCTTTCAAAGGCCCTTAAGCAGAAAGGTTTCAGCGTCGATCTGGCCCACGACGGCCGCCAGGCACTGGAGCTGATCAAGGACAACTGCTACGACTTGGCCATTCTGGACATCAAGATGCCAGGGATTACCGGTCTTGACCTGCTGGAAAAGGTCCGCGAGCTGAATAGCGATCTGCTGATGGTGATCATGACCGCTGAAGCCAGCATGAAAAATGCCGTGGATGCCATGAAACGGGGAGCCTACGACTATATCACCAAGCCGTTTGACCTTGATGTCATCGATGCCATTATTGAAAAGGTAGCCAAGGCACGGGACATTGCCGGGCAGGTGACCAGCCTCAAGCAGGAGCTCAAGGATCGCTATCAGGTCGAGAAGAATATCGTCGGCAACTCATCGGCCATGCAGGAGGTCTACAAGACCATCGGCAAGGTTGCGGTCAGTGACGTCACCATTCTCATTCAGGGGGAGTCGGGAACCGGTAAGGAGTTGGTAGCCCGTGCCGTCCATTTTAACTCGGAACGGCTCGGCAAGCCCTTTGTTGCCATCAACTGTGCCGCAATCCCCCGTGATCTGCTGGAAAGCGAGCTGTTCGGCTCGGAAAAGGGGGCCTTTACCGGTGCTGGAGAGCGGAAACAGGGGAAATTCGAGCAGGCCAACCATGGCACCCTCTTCCTTGACGAAATTGGCGACATGCCGCTGGATTTACAGGCAAAAATCCTCCGGGTTCTTCAGGAACAGGAGGTAACCCGCATCGGCGGCAGCCAGAATATCCCGGTTGACGTCAGGATAGTGGCGGCAACCAATCAGGCACTGGTGGAAAAGGTCCGTCAGAAGGAGTTCCGCGAGGATCTCTATTATCGCCTCAATGTGGTGCCAATCACCCTTGCACCGCTGCGGGAACGGCGTGATGACATCCCGGCACTTGCCACCTATTTCCTCTCCCGCTCCTGCACCGAGATGTCCGTCACCCCGAAGCGGCTGACCGATGATGCACTGTCGCTCCTCAAAAGTTACTCCTGGCCCGGCAATGTCCGTGAGCTGGAAAACGCCATCAAGCGGGCCGTAATTCTCTCCAATGACCCGCTGCTGACCGCCCTGGATTTCGGCGGCCTACTCACCCATGAAGAGGTGGTCCAGACCGGTTCCCAGGAAACCTCCCTGGAACAGCTGGTTGATTTGAAACTCCGCTCCTGCATGCACGGCATCGAGGCCCTTGACAAAGGTGATATCCACGCCATGGTTCTTGAACAGGTGGAACGCCCCCTGATCCGTCTGGTATTGGAAAAATGCCGGTGGAATCAGGTTAAGGCGGCTGATGTGCTGGGGATAAACCGTAATACCCTGCGGAAAAAAATCTCCGAGCTGAACATAGAAATGAAACGGGGCTGAACCCAGCCCCGTAACCTTAAAACAACTGCATATTTTCAAGCCCTTTGAGTGCCTGGTTGCTAAAACCGGGCCGCTCGCGGCGGGCATTTTCCGCCACCGGTGCCTCAACCGCTGGTATCACCGTTTCGTGGGGCACATCGTTCACCTCAGCCATTTCCCCATTCACCGACACCGGTTCCTCCCTCTTGCCGTTCCCCTTGAAAAAATACCGGTCGTAGAGACGATGGTGTGAGGTCCAGCGCGACGTGGACGCCGTCTCCTTGGCAATATGGGAACGGATACCGTTGATCTTTGAGTCCAGATCGTCAAGATAGTTGAGAATGGTCGCTTCCACGGTTTTCGGGCGCTTTGGCGAGCCGTACTCGTACTGGCCATGGTGGGAAAGCAGCATATGTTTGAGCAGCAGGGACAGTTCACGGGGAAATCCCTCCACCAGGCGTATTTTTTCCTCAACCAGCTCCACACCGATGGTGATATGCCCCAGCAGTTTTCCGGCATCGGTATAATCAAAGGCCCGCTCGAAACTCATTTCGTAAATTTTCCCCAGATCATGGAGCAGTGCCCCGACCACCAACAGATCTTCATTAAGATTGCCATAGAGCGGCACAATGGCCTTCACCAGAGCCACCAGTGACAACGAATGTTCCAGCAACCCCCCCAGATAGACATGGTGCATCCCCTTGGCGGCCGGTGCCTGACAGTAGAGTTTAAGAAAGGGTTCATCTGCCAGAAACCTTTCCATGAGTGCCTTCAGGTGGGGATCAC
This sequence comes from uncultured Geobacteraceae bacterium, assembly GCA_903876875.1. Classification (GTDB taxonomy): domain Bacteria; phylum Desulfobacterota; class Desulfuromonadia; order Geobacterales; family Pseudopelobacteraceae; genus JACRCG01. The sequence goes on along the minus strand of CAIRBT010000034.1, from coordinate 598 downwards.
CCAGGGTGGCCACCGTTGCGGTCAACTCCACACGCATTGCAGCAGTGTCACGGGGGGACTCGGGAAGAAAATCCGCCAGCTCAACCTGTTCCACCGGCACTTTGGCGATTTCGGCGATAACCACCTGCATCTTGTTCATATAGACCGATGCCTTACCCCGTACTTTAACAAAATCATCCTTGTCAAACTGCTTGTCCAGCAGTTCGCAATTATCCCAGACCTTAGCCTCGATATCGCCACTTTTATCCATGAGACGGAGGTTCATGTACGGTTTGCCGTTCTTGGCCATTGCCAGAATTTTATCTTTCACCAGAAAGACGGCAGCCACCGGATCCCGATCTTTGATTTCATTCACAAACTGTTTTGACACGCGCCTCTCCGTTCAACCCGATGATGTATATAATTCATTATTTTATCACGACGAATGAACATTAGACAAGCACTGAATCCACACCTCCAGCAGCAGCTCTAACCACGTTAAATTAATTACTTGCATTTTTATTAAATAAAAGCTATGTTGTTAAATTGTTGTGCCTATGAAAATTCGGTATGGTGTCCGTCGTTTCACTTTTGATCATCGCACTCTGCCCCCCCTGTG
>CAIRBT010000033.1 GCA_903876875.1 uncultured Geobacteraceae bacterium | reverse complement strand
TGCCAGCGTAACTCCAATGACCATACCGGGAGCGCCGACCATCGGCATCGCCACCGCAGGCAACGGCCAGGCTTCCGTAACCTTCACCCCCCCGGCCTCTAACGGCGGCAGCACCATCACCGGCTACACCGTCACCTCAACTCCCGCCGGTGGTGTCGATAGCAACGCCGGGTCAACGGCACCATCACACACGATTACCGGCCTGACCAACGGCACCGCCTACACCTTCACGGTCACCGCCACCAACGCAGTCGGGACAAGCAGTGCCTCTTCAGCCTCTGCCAGCGTAACCCCCGAGGCGACCGTGCCGGGTGCGCCCACCGCAGTCACTGCAACCCCGGGCAATACCCAGGCGACGGTGACCTTTGCCGCTCCGGCCTCCAATGGCGGCAGTGCCATCACCGGTTACACGGTGACGTCCATCCCGCCCGGTGGCGTTGACAGTAATGCCGGGGCAACGCTAACAACACATGCCATGACCAACCTGACGAACGGGACAGCCTATACCTTTACCGTTGTGGCGACCAATAGCAAAGGGAGCGGTGCGGCGTCGGCGGCTTCCGGCAGCGTCACCCCCAACATTTTGACACCGGTGCTCGGCGCACCATCGGCCACCGTCGTAAAACCGGGCAGTACGGTAACCTATACGGTCACCTACACGGATGCGACCGCCATTACCCTGGCCAACAGTGACGTCACTGTTATCAAAACCGGAACCGCCAACGGCTCCGCAGCGGTAAGCGGAACCGGTACGACGACGCGAACCGTGACTCTGTCCGGGATTACCGGCAACGGGACGCTCGCCGTCACTCTCCGTGCCAATACCGCAAGCAATGGCTCCATAACCGCCACCCCCTCAACCGACAGCACACCATGTACGGTCGATGCCACGGCACCCCAATTAAACCTGACCGCACTGGCCAACGACACCGTGACCAGCGACAATACCTTTAACATCAGCGGTACGGCGACCGACACCAACGGCATCTCGTCCGTGACGGTAACCGGCACGGCGGTCACGCTGACCGGCAGCAGCTTCACAACGGCACGCAGCCTGGTGCCGGGACAAAATACCATCACTACCGTGGCGACTGACGCCGCTGGCAATCAGACCACCGACACCCGTACCATCATCTACGACACCACGGTGCCGGAAATAACCCTGACTACTCCACCTACACCGGCGGATCACTCCTTCACCAATCAGCAGAGTGCCACCATTGCCGGGCGAGTGAGCAAGCCGGGAACCGTCACCATTACGGATAATAGCAACGAGCCGGTGAGAGTAAATACCACCGGTGCCCAGAATAACTTCACTCTGAACGTGACGCTGACACCGGGTGAGCATACCATCAGCATACTGGCACAGGATGCCGACACACCGCCACATGGCACCACCGCCCAGCGTACCGTAACCTATGACGCAACCGCGCCGGTGCTGGCTATCACCGACCCGGCCACGGCCATTACCACGACCCTGGACAGGTATGAGGTTACGGGAACTACATCGGACAACAATAATGGCGTGACCCTCTCGACAACGGTCAACGGTGCTGCCATAACCCCGGCGGCCACCGTGAACAACGATGGCTCGTTCGCCCAGGCCGTCACCTTTACCACACCGCAGACATACACCATTGCCATTGGTGCCACGGACGCGGCTGGCAACAAGACCACGGCGTCGCGCAACATCGTCTATCAGCCGTACACGATTGGCGATGCCCTGCGTGCCCTGCAGATCGCCTCAGGTAATGCAGACCAAACCCAGGCCGACCTTGACCGGCTGGACGTGGGACCCCTCGTCGCCGGAAAACATCATCCGGACGGTCAGTTGACCCTCGGTGATGTCATCATACTGCTGCGGCTGGTGGTTGGTGATTTGAACGGGATGACCTGGTAATTGTCGGTAACTCATCGCTCTTTCGAAAGGACTTTAGATATGAAAATACAAAAACTACTCACCCTGTGTACCCTGTTGTCCGTGCTGCTGACTATGACCGCCTGTGGTGGCGGCGGGGGCGGTTCCTCTGCTCCTGCGGGGAAAACCATTAACGGCGTCGCCCAGGCCGGTATCTTCTCAAAAGGTAAAGCTGTGTTCAAGGGGTATTCCGGCGTTAATCAGAGTAAGGAATATACCCTGACCTTCTGCACCTTCTCCGGGAGCCAGGGGGCGTTTTCAGCCAATGTGGGCGGGTACAGCGGCCCCTTGCGCATTAATATTTCGGGTAATTTTAACGATGAGGCCACCGGACGCTCGGTGACCATAACCGATGCCCTGCCGCTGAAAGCGTTGGTGCCTGGGACCTCGGTGACGAGTGGCACTACCATTCCGGTGACTCCACTGACGGACATCGCCGCGACCAAGACACTGCAAACGACGATGACGAATGCCTCCATTACGCGAAACAATCAGGGGGTTGCCCAGTTGTTTGGCCTGACCGACGTTACCACCGCAATTCCGGTGGCGGTGACATCGCTCACCAGTCAAACGACTAGTGGTGCTGCAACCACCTATGCGGTGGCGCTGGTTCAGTTGTCGGCATACGTGGCACAATTTGCTGCCACCACAACCGGTATGGCCACCACCAGTGTAACCGGTCGCGATTTGCAGGACGCACTCTCTTCCGCGCTCAACCAGATAAGTAGCGGCATTACCATAGCCAGCGGCACCGGCACCGGTGCCCCGCCGGTGGTTACGGTGACAGCACCGGAGGTTGTGACGACACTTTCTGCCGTTGTGAATAGTGCGTCTGCCACACTCCCCGCCGCCACCGTGAATGCCATTAAGAGTGCGGTAAACACGTCAAGCGATGCGACTCGCCAGAGCATGAAGAGCTATAATCTGACTGTCACCAGCAGTTCGGCAACGCCACTCTACGGCGTTCAGATGACCGTTACCATACCGGACGGCATGCAGCTCTCCACCAACGCACGGGGAGTTACTTCGACCGGTGCGGTGACCTCCTTACTGCCGGGTGGTATCGTTACCGGCAGGTTAACGGGGAATAATATGCTGACGCTCTGGTTTGGTGGGGGCAGCCACTTTACGGCCAACTCTCAAGCGGGTTTGTCGCTGGGGAACATTCTCTGTAGTGTGAGCGGTGATGCAGCAGGAAGCCTTTCAGTAACGGATGTTTCTGGTCTTGATGGTGACAATCCGGTGGCTGGGGTTGTTGTGGTGACGGCGTTACTGGGGAATTGAATATGACGTAGTGCCAGGTAACATCTAAATCTTCATACCACCCCCCCTCATCGGCCCCAACGGATGAGGGGGGGGGTGTCCTCCGCAATTTTCTAACCGGACAACACAGAATAATTGTACATAAATTTTATTGTTAAAAAAATAAAATAGTATTATTCTGACAATGGGTCGGTTTTATACGGCTTGCAGATAGCTCTCCACACACATAAATTCTCTGTACAACGCAAAGCCGGGGTAACCCGGTGACGCAAAGCCACGGGCCCTACAGGGGGCAGCCGGGCTCCTGAAAGAGGGTGTTGCTTCTCTTGCGCCCTACTTTAATCGTAGTAGGGCGTTTTTTTGAGCCCTCAGCGTCCAACCTCACCACGGAGGGAACATCATCATGCGAATACTCAGCAGACTTATCTCTATCCTTATCACTACCTGCCTCACCGCCAGCCTTGCCTTTGGGGCAGAGCTCGATGATATCCAGAAAGATATCAGTTCCAAGAAAGCCCATTGGAAGGCCGCCTCAACGAGCATGCACAAGCTTGACACACAGCACCGCAAACGGAAAGTCGGACTTATCGATACCCCTGTGGCAATTGCGGCAGCCACCCTTTCGGCAAATGCCACCGGCCAGGTTTCTACCGCAAACCTGTTGTATGCACCAAGTGGAGGCATGGACTGGCGTAATTATGGTGGTGTCAACTATGTCACCCAGGTAAAAGATCAGGGTGACTGTGGCAGCTGCTGGGCCTTTGCGACGACCGCCGTGCTTGAATCCTACGCGCTCCGGCAAAATTTTGATACCGGCCTCAATCTGTCTGAGCAGATAATGCTTTCGTGCAGCGGTGCCGGTTCGTGCAGTGGGGGCTATATCAACAAGGCCGCTGCCTTTGCCCAGACGACCGGTGTTCCGGCGGATTCCTTTGCACCGTACACCGCTTCCGATAAGGCCTGCTCGTCAATCACCACCAACTGGCAAAGTGCCACGGATAAAATTGCCGGTTGGCAATGGGTCGGTTACGGGACGGCCGATGTGACAACCCTTAAGAATGCGGTCTTTACCTCCGGTCCGATTGTGGTTGCCATGCGGGTGTATGATGACTTCTTCTCCTACGCCGGGGGGGTGTACTCCTATACCGGTGGCACTCTTGCCGGTGGTCATGCGGTGACAGTCGTCGGCTATAACGATGATACCTCCTTTCCGGGAGGGGGCTACTTTATAGTCAAGAACAGCTGGGGTACCGGCTGGGGGGAAGCGGGGGGGGGCGATCCGGGTGGCTATTTCCGCATTGCCTATAGCGAAACCGGTAGCGTGGTTAAATTCGGGTCACAGGCCATTGCCTATGACACGGCCGCTCCAACGGCCTGTGATTATACGCTTACGGCGGGCGTCACGACCAATTCATTTGCCAATTATGCAACGTTTGGGGTGCTTGCGACCTTGGATTCCTGCTCGTGGACCGTAAAGAGCGACTCCGCATGGGCACAGCTGCTGACCAGTTCCGGCAAGGGGAGTGCCTCCCTTTCGGTGAGTGTCCCCACGTACACCGGCTCAACGGATCGGACAGCAACCATCACGATCTATAATGCCTCGGGGGTCGCGGCAGGAACCACCACGTTGACACAGCAGGCCAATACGGCTTTTGTTCCGCCAAGTGTCTCATCGTTTTCCGTTCCGGCACTCACCAATTCAATGACGATACCGGTCTCCTTCAGTATGGCCGGAGGGAGCAGCCCGGCACTCTACGCCCAGATAACCACAACACCGATTCCTCCAACGACGGGATGGGGCTCCCTTCCCCGCACCTATACGGTGACAAAACAGGGGCCGATTACCCTCTACGGATGGGCAAAAGACCTTGGTGGGGCGGTTTCAGCACCGGTAACGGCGACGGTCAATGTTGATACCACACCACCGGTGGTAACCAGCTTCACCGTGACGCCGGGCACCGGTGTTTTAAAGACCGCACTCACCGCCACCGACGATAATTCCGGTGTGGCTGCCTATCTGATTACCACATCTTCCGCAACGCCTTCCGCAACGGCTCTCTGGTCCGGCGTCAACCCGGTCTATTATTTCGGTGCCACCAGCGGAACCCTGAATTTGTACGCCTGGGTCAAGGATGCCGCCGGAAACATCTCGGCACCGAAATTATTCTCATCAAGCGTTGACTTCTCGCCGCCAAAGGTCACCTCGTTCACGGTGCCGTCTTTTGTTGATGGCCTGACCATTCCCATTGCCGGTTTTACCGCAACCGACAATGTCGGCGTTACCGGGTATCTCGTCAATAAGGGCACCACTCCTTTGGCCTCCGATGGGGCATGGTCAGCGACGCCGCCAAAAAGTTACACCGTGAGTTCCGGTGGTACGGTTATCCTCTATCCCTGGGTAAAAGACGCCGCAGGTAATATTTCATCCATAGCATCGGGAGCCTTCTGTCAAACGGTCACCCCCTCACACCCGACCGTTACCTCCTTTGTCGTAACGAACGGTGCCGGCAGCGTGTTGAATGTCTCCATGACCGCAACGGATGATACCAGCGTAATCAGCGGCTACCAGATAACAACAACCGCCACTGCTCCCCCTGCCACCGGGGCAGGATGGTCTGCCATTCCCCTCACCAGCTATACGGCGACAAGTAGCGGTACCTTCACGTTATACGCCTGGGTGAAGGATCTGGCCGGCCATGTTTCACCGGCAAAAACCGCATCTGCCACGATCACGCTGACCAAACCGATGGTTACCGGTTTTGCAGTCGGCTTACAAACGGCTACCAATGTGGTGTCAATTACCACCTTCACCTCTAATCTCGCCGCCGGCACCGGCTATTATCTGATCACTGAAGCTGCCGCCACGCCGTCTGCCACCAATGGGGGATGGTTCACCACGCCACCTGCCAGCTACAGCTTCCCGTATGGAACAAGCGGATCGAAAACACTCTACGGCTGGGTAAAGAATGCTGCAGGAACTGTCTCCGCGTCACTGTCGGCGACAATCTCACTTGATTCACAGATCCCGATCGTTTCGAGCTTTGTGACACCGTCCATAGCACCCAAAACCACGGTACCGATCACCACCTTCACCGCCACCGATAACATCGGGGTAACCGGTTATCTTATTACACAGTCCTCCGCAAAACCTTCTCTCCGCGATCCCGGGTGGAGTGCTACCGTACCGACCAGCTTCACCGTTGCCGGTAATAGTTTTCAGATGATTTACGCCTGGGCGCGGGACGCCGCCGGAAATATCAGCACCCCCCGCTCTGCCACGACCTATGTGGATAATACGCCACCACTGATGTTGCCCTTATTTGTTTCACCAACGGCAAAAGGCACCACGGTGGCTGTGCAGCTGCTAAGTGCTTTGGATGACTGGAGTGGTATTAAGGGATATCTGATTACCGAGAGTGCCACAGCACCTGCTGCGACGGATTCCCGGTGGAGCGCAACGGCTCCGACGAGCTACACGACAACGTCGCTCGGTACGAAGAACCTCTACGGGTGGGCAGTTGATAGGATGGGGAATGTTGCGGTGAGGCCGTCCACTGCGGTGGTGAAGTTCCAGTAGGGCAAGAGGGTCGTAAAGAAAGCCGTTTATAACTATGGGTCGTTCATCCGGGAAAGATGAACGGCCCATGTTATTTTACCGAATAGCCCACCGTGGAGCCGTTGCAGCTGTAATCTATTTCACGCATTGACATCCGTGAAATTTTTCCGGTAACCACGTTTATTCTGCGGGCAAAAATGACAATTTTATTACTCAGATAGCTGTAGGTGCCGACGATCGCTTCGGTCTGGTCGAATTCATCTTTCTTGATTTCTGAGGTTTTTCGGGAAAGGACGACGAGCCCTTTTTCGTTCAGGCTGAAAAATTTGGCAAATTCGGCCTGGACGATTTTTGTGCCGCAGACCGAACTGAGATTTCCGCGCATCAGCTCTCCCATTAAAATCCCTTGTGACGCGGGTGTAAAGGACTGAATGTCAACGAAATCGGTGACCAGTACCGATTGGTTTGGGTTGTCGGCAGCCGAAGCACAGACGACCCCGATGCCTGGTGCAACGGAGGAAACAGCACACGACTCGGTACAGAGTTCCCGGGCGATGCCGCTAAAGAGCGGTTTTAAGTCGGTGGCCTCCAGCAATTGATTAAAGGACTTGCCGGTACAGGCACTTTTTTTTATCGTCGGCGTCAGGGAGGAGCAGCCTGCCAGATGTGTACCCACGAGGAGGAGTGCCGGAAGCAGGGATAATTTGATATATTTCATGGGTGATAGTCCTGTCATTGATCAGTGTGAACCAATCAATTTTAATGTGGTGTCTGTCCGTTGTCTGGAAATCACTGTTTTTCCGTTTATATCACCCCTTCAGAGGTTCTGTAAAGGGTGCTGTATGGAATCTGGTGGACATATTCGGTGACCTGAAATATTATGTCGGATGATGTTTGTCTTAAATCTGTGGTTTCTTATGCCGATAGAGAAGATATACGGTTTTCTCCGGTGAGGTGAGGTCAAATGGCAAGTACGGTATTTGAAGGGAGCAGCGACCCGTTTATTGTCCTTGGACAGGATCTGACCAGCCAGAAAAAACAGTTGGCCCAGTATTCGGTGCTCCAGGCGGCCACGTTTCTCCAGAATAACCGCACGGATCAGGCCATCAGTGCCTTTAAAAGGGCACTGACCATTGATCCGCAAAATGCCACTGCCAATAATTATCTGGGAAAGCTTTATCTCTCCCAGGGGAAAAATGCTGACGCCATCAAGGCGTATCAACAGCTGGTACGCATCCAGTCAAATCAAGCCATAGCCGACACTTCGGCCAACGCCCCTACAAAGGTCGATGCCATTATCGGCCTGGGCAATGCCTATCTGCAGGACAAACAGTATGGTGCCTCGGAAAAACAGTTTAAGCTGGCGGCAAGTCTGGCACCCCAGAATCCCCTTCCGGCCTACACCTTGGGACTGCAATATTCAAATACGGATCGCCTGGCGGAAGCTGAAACCCAATTTTTGAAGGCTAAGAAAATTTCTCCCACCGATGGCAACGTGTTTTACGCATTGGGGATGGTCTATAACAAACAGGGCCGTTCCGAAGAGGCGGCCGCCAGTCTCGAAAAAGCCCTGAATCTTAAAAAGAATTTCCCGGCCGCTAATTATGAGCTGGGGGTGGCCTATGATGCCCTGGGGCGAACCGATGACGCTCAAAAACAGTTGACCCTGCTGCAAGCGTCCAGTCCGACCCAGGCGACCAATCTCAAGTTCATCCTCGACAAGCCGGCCATGATCTACATGGACACCAAGAAGAGCGGTGGTTTCATGGGGAATCTGGGGCCGAGCACGCCGCTCTGGATGCTCGATCCTACCCTGCTGACCGCTCCCAGTTCGAGTAAAACTTTTTCCGTCACCATCGGCTTCAACACTTCGATGGATGTGCCATCGGTTACCAATACCCAAAACTGGAGTATTTCAAGGGCTAACAGTACCGGTGGCGGCTATTACAACAACATGATGCCACTGTCCACCCGTGATGCGGCACTCCCCCCCACACCGGAGTCGGTCTTCTACGATGCCACCTCCCAGGAGGCCACACTCGTGTTCCGGCTCAACCAGGATGCAGCGGGCAATACGGTTATTGACCCATCACACGTGGTATTTGCTTTTAACGGGAAGGATGCGTCAGGTCGCCCCATGGACAAGACGGCCAATGAAGTGGACGGCTTCAACATTACTCCGTTCTAAGCCATTCATGACGTGAACCACAAACACTTTGCTTTTACCGCCTGACATTTTGAGGGGAGACGGGAACCAATGAAGAATAAAAACAGCTTAATCCTGATTGAGGGAGCCGCAACCTATGAGCGGATTCTGACCGAAGTACGCGAGGTTGAAGCCGATGAGGGGCTTCGGCATATTGAGGATTTTCTGAAAATCTACCCGGATTTCGCCCAGGCCCATAACGATGTGGCGGTCATGTATTATCAGGCCGGAAATTCCCTGAAGGCACTGGCTCATTATGAAAAGGCCCATAAGCTTGAACCGGCCAATGTGGTGTTCCGGAAAAAACTGGCCGATTTCTATTTTGTGGAACTTGCATGGACCGGAGAGGCTATCAACACCTATCTGGATATCCTCAAGGATAACGCCTTTGATATTGAAACCCTGAACGCCCTCGGAACCATCAGTCAGAAAATTGGTCGCAGGGAGCAGGCTCGCCAGTATTTCACCCGCACCCTGCAGATTGATGTGAATAATTTCGAGGCGGCCCATGGGCTCCAACAGCTCCCCCCCCCCTCCGGGACGGCAGCCCCCCAGAAGCAGATCGTCCAGCCGGAACCGCCTCCACTGCCGGCAGCAGTTACCCAACCACCCCCACCCCCACCAGCAGCGCTGGCTCCCTGGTTGGAGCCGGCTCCACTGCTAACGCCACAACCGTCAATGGCTCAACCGTCAGCGGCCTCACCCGCCCCCGTCACCTCTTCTTTTCAGGATCTGTTTCTGGCGATTGCCGCCGAACCGGCCTCTTCAGCCGTCGATCTCTATCAGGAGGCGGTTAGCCTGGCCAACGAGGGGAGGCTGGATGAGTCTGTGGCACTTTTGCAAACGATTATCAGCACAACTCCGGACAGTGCCATTGCCCATAACGATCTGGGGGTTCTCTACCAGAAAACCGGTGATCGGACGTCCTCCCGCTATCACCATGAAGCGGCGGTGCGGCTGCAACCGGAAAATACTACCTTTGCCAAGAATCTGGCCGACCTTCTCTACTGCGATTTTGGTGCCTTTGAAGAGGCACTGGATATCTACGTCCGACTGTTTGCCGAGAACCGCTACGATGTGGAGCTACTGAAGGCCATTGCCCATATCTGTCTGGAGATAGACCGGCAGGAAGATGCCCGCTTTTTCCTTGAACAGCTGCTTGCCATCAAACCGTGGGACCTGGATGCGGCAGAATCTCTCCGGACCATAGGTGCGGCCCAGCCAGTATGAGAGTCTCCATGCCCACCGGGCGCGCCCATGGCTGGGGCATTGCCGGTGAATACCTGTCCCGCGAAATTGCCGCGTTGCCCCCCCTTGAGGGGGTGACCCTCCACTGCATCTCCGGCTGTGACCTGCGCCCCATGGACCCTGGGCAACGGAGCCGTATCAATATCGGTTACTGTTTTTTTGAAAATGATATTGAAGTTCTTCGCCATACGCGCCGTGCCGCCCGTGAGTGGGATTTTATCGTTGCCGGTTCTTCGTGGTGCGAGTATCAGCTGCGAATTGGTGGTGTGCGCCAGACCGCCACGGTTTTGCAGGGGATCGACCCGGCCAATTTCCACAAGCTCCCATTTCGGGCTGACGATGGCCGTTTCATTGTGTTCTCCGGGGGGAAGTTTGAATATCGGAAGGGGCAGGATCTGGTGATTGCCGCCATGAAGGTGTTCATGGCACGACACAAGGACGCCTATCTCGCCTGTAGTTGGGGGAACCAGTGGCCCTTTTCCGTGGCGACCATGGCGCGCTCCTCCCACATCACCTTTCACCCTGGTGACGATGACTGTACAACTATTCTGCACCGAACCCTCTCTGAAAACGGTATTCCGCCCGACCGGGTCTATCTGGCACCCCTCGTTGACAATACACTGATCCGACAGATTTACCAGCAGACCGACATTGGCCTGTTTCCCAATCGTTGTGAGGGGGGGAACAATATGGTCATGTGCGAGTACATGGCGTGTGGCCGTACCGTTATTGCCAACGACAGCACCGGTCATGGCGATGTCATTACTGAACAGAATGCCCTGCCGCTGACCAGTTACGAACCGTTACTCATTACCAATGGCAGCGGGGCACCGTCGGCGGTCTGGTATGAAAACTCCGTTGAAGAAATACTGTTCCGGCTGGAATCGGCCTATCAGAACCGCTCTTTCTGCCACGAAAAAGGAGCCATTGCCGCCGAAGATATGAAACAACTGGCGTGGAATAAGGCGGCGCGGCAGTTTCATGCCATCGGCACACACTGTCTGACAAGGAAACCTCTATGAAAAACATACATGTCTGGCTGGCGTATGTAGCCTACCCGGTTACCACTGCAGCCTATCTGGAACGAGCCCTGAGAAGTTGTTGCCGTACCACGACCATTGGCCCCCCGTTCCCCCCCGAATTGATCGAGCGATGGAAGTTGCAGAATATGAAGCTGCCGCTGACCGAGCAGAATATTTCGACCGGCCCGAACCCGGATATGAAAGCACTGCTTGCCGCCACCCCCCCCGGTGACCTTCCCGATCTGTACCTGTGGGTTGAATCGGTCGGCGGCCATTACCCGCTGAACCTGGGGGCGGTGACCTGTCCCAAGGTCTGCTACCTGATCGATTCGCACCTGAACCTCGCCACCCATCTGGAGTGGGCCAAAGAATTTGACATGGTGTTCATTGCCCAGCGGGAATATCTGGATGATTTCCGCCGTCAGGGGATACGGGTTCACTGGCTTCCGCTGGCCTGCTGTCCCGACATCCACCGCCGAACCGAACCGACCGGGGAATATCAGGTCGGCTTTGTCGGCAGTGTCCAGCCCGGAACCCGGCGGGAAGGTCTGCTCTCTGCCCTTTCGGCCACCATTCCGGTTCACTACGAGCGCTGTTTCTGGGATGACATGGCACAGGTTTTCAGCCGCTCTAAAATCGTCTTTAATGAAGCGGTCAAAAATGATCTGAACATGCGGGTTTTTGAGGTCATGGCCACCGGTTCCCTGCTGCTCTCCGACATGGCTCGTAACAGTGGCCAGGATGAACTGTTCAGGGCTGGGGAGGATTATGCACTCTACCGTGATGCCGCCATCGGTGATGTTGCCGCCTTTTATCTGGAGAATGAAGAACTGCGGGAGCAGATTGCCGCCCGGGGGCAGCGGTTGGTGCTCAACGCCCATACCTATGGACATCGCGTCGAAGACCTGCTGGCGGTGGCACTCGAAGGGAAGTCGGATACCTGCTCCGCCGGTGAGCTGCGGCAACGCTCCCTGGTGAACGTGCCGGCCGTAGACCGGGATAATCCGGCACATCTCTGTATCGGTTCCTCCAGCCGAAGTTTCGTTATTCCGGTGCTGGATATGTCCCCGGCCAGCGAATACAATATCGTGACCCTCCTTGAGGATTTGCAGGACATAGAGGGGGAGGTTATTATTGTGTTCAACGGTCAGGAAATTGCCGAACACCTGAAGTCGCACCCCCGTATCACCCGCTATGCCGTACTGAAACAGAATATCGGCGTTGCTCGTGCCTGGAACCTGGGGTTGGAGATGGCCGTCACTCCGGTGGTTTTCATTCTCAATGCCGATCTCCATCTGGAGCAGCAGGCGGTAGACGAACTGGAACGGGCTCTCACCACGCTGCCGCTTGCCGCCTGTGTCGGCCCCCAAGGAAGTTTTGTCGAGTTTTCGATGACCCGTGACTATGTCTATTACGACAAGGGGGCGGTTCACACTCCAATGGAGGTCGATGCGGTTTCCGGCTTCTTTTTCGCGATTCGTCTCCAGCACTTCAACGACAAGATTATCCGCTTTGAAAACGGCTTCACCCCCTGTTACTTTGAAGAGTGGGATCTGGGGCTGCAGATCAAACGCGCCGGTTTAAAAAGCTATGTGGTGCCGGTGACCAGTTATGACCACCACTGGAGCGGCTCCATCCGGGCACTGCGTGAGATAGGCTATTATGAACAGAGTCGCACCGCCGGGGAAATTCTTCTGAAAAACCGCAAATTCTTTCTGAATAAATGGCAAGGTATTGCGGACCGGGACAACAACCGGGAACTGTTGGAAAGTCTGTTTTTTTCCTATATTTCGGACACAGCCCAGGGGTTGGCGGTCGGAGGGCATGTCGATGCTGCCCGGCAATGGCTTGATGATGCGGCCCGCTACTTCCCTGACGAAAGCAAGTTGGCTCCTCTGCGGCGTTTTATCGACGTACTGGCTCGTAAAGCCGGGGGAGGACAGGGCGAACAGCGGACATGAGCTACGGTCTATCAGGCAACGGCGACTTCCGGTTGGCTGAGTCTTCCCCGTCTCCAGCGGGGGAAGAGCACCCGGCACTAGTCCCCCGCACCGCCGAAGCATGGTTTGCCCAGGGTGTGGCATACACGGCTGAGCGCCGTTATGAAGACGCGGAAGCTGCTTTTCGTGCCGTGCTTGCAAGCGTCCCCCGGTCATTGGAAACACTCCTGAATCTGGGCTATGTGCTCGACCGCCGTGGCCGGGAGGAGGAGTCACTCCGCTGTTACGAGGCGGTGATTGCCGACGCTCCCCATAACGCCAAAGCCCGCTACAACCGGGCGGCTCACCTGCTCCGGAACGGCAATTTCCGTGACGGTTTTGCTGACTACGAATATCGGTTTGAAGCCATGGCCGGTCTTGATGACCGGCAGTACAGCCAGCCCCGCTGGGATGGTTCCCCTCTGCGGCATCGTACCCTGCTGGTCTATGGAGAACAGGGGTTTGGCGATGCCCTGATGTTTGTGCGCTATCTGCCGCTGCTGGTTCGTCTGGGGGCGCGGATTTTTTTGGAGGTACAGGAACCGCTGGTGACACTCTTCCAACAGCTTCCCGGTGTCGAACAGGTTTTTGCCAAAGCTCCCTCACCCCCGGTTACCGATTTCCATATCCCGCTGCTCAGCCTGCCGTTCCTCTTCGGCACCACCGCCGACTCCATTCCCCATGTGGTGCCATACCTCTCCCCTCCGCCGGAGGTGAGTGACCGGTGGCGGAGCAGTTTTTCCCGCCGGGAGGGCACTGTCGCCGTGGGCCTGGTCTGGAGTGGCAAGCCTTTTCCCTACCCGGAACGTTCCTGCCCGCCGAAAGAGTTGCTACCGCTGCTGACCCTGGCGGGCGTCAGCTTCTATTCATTACAGCCGGACGACCACTCAGGAGATTCGCTTCCCCCTGGAATGGCACGACTCCTCACCGACCGGGGGGGCGAGATCCGCTGTTTTGCCGACAGTGGGGCGTTCATGGCCAACCTTGACCTGATAATCACCATTGATACCGCCACGGCACATCTGGCCGGAGCCCTGGGTAAACCGGTCTGGCTGATGCTGGCGGCCCATGCCGACTGGCGTTGGCTCACAGACAGGTCCGACTCCCCCTGGTATCCGACCATGGAGCTGTTCCGCCAGGAACGGGCCGGGGAGTGGCAGGCGGTCATCGGTCGCATCGGAGAGGCTCTGCTCAGTCGCTATCCGCAGGTTACCATCACGGAGGCAACCCTTGACCTTCTGGAACCGAGACTTCAGAGTGCGTTAGGGGGGCTGGAACGGGGTGACGATGATAGTGCTATCCGTGAACTGAAAGCTCTTTCCCGACTTATTGGTGATCTGCCGGTCATTCCTTTTAATCTCGGCCGCGCCCTTCTGAAGGGGGGGGAGTTGGTCGAAGCGGAGGCAACACTCAAGCGAGCCCATCGGCTCAAGCCCGATTCCGTTGACATTCTTATGCACTTGGGGGAAACACTGGTAAAGCAGGGCAAGCTTCCCGATGCCTTTGAATGCTGCCACGCCATTCTTCGGTTGGCACCGGATAACGCCATAGCACGCTACAACCTGGCGTTCCTGCAACTGCATACCGGCGATTACCGGCAGGGCTTTGCCAATTTTGAGGTGCGGCTCTCCATGGCTTCCCTTGCTATTGATGGCCGTACCTACCGGCAACCACGGTGGGACGGTTCGGCTCTTTCCGGTAAAAGTCTGCTGATTTTCTGCGAACAGGGACTGGGTGATACCATTCAGCTTGCCCGCTACATTACGCTGGTTGCCGAACAGGGTGCATACGTCATTTTAGAGATTGATCCCCTGCTTATTCCGCTCCTGAGAAATTTCCCCGGCGTAGGCACCCTTGTGGCAAAATCGGCTACGCCGCCGAACAGTGACTACTATATCCAGTCGCTCAGCCTCCCCGCTCTCTGTGGCACTACCGTTGACACCGTTCCGGGGCAGGCTCCCTATTTGCATGCCGATCCGGTTAAAGTACGGTGGTGGCAGCAGCGACTGACCGGTCATGCTGTCTATAACGTTGGCCTGGTGTGGCGTGGCAATCCGGACAACCCCCGTGACCGGGATCGCTCCTGTGCCGTAACGGAATTTACCCCCCTGGCGAAGCTGCCGGGCGTTGCCTTTTACAGTCTGCAGGTGGGGGATATCTCACGTGAGGTGGCGACGGCGGCACCGGCCATGACCATCGTCGATGTGGCCTCCTCGTTGACCGATTTTACCGAGACCGCCGCGCTGATCGCCTCCCTTGATCTTGTTATTTCGGTCGATACCGCCGTGGTTCATCTGGCCGGAGCCCTGGGGCGACCGGTTTGGGTTTTGCTGCCGGCCCTGGCCGACTGGCGCTGGCTCCATGGTGACCGGCACTCCCCCTGGTATCCGACCATGACAGCATTTGAACAGACCGCCGGTGAGGGGTGGGGTGGCGTTATGGGCAGGGTAAAGAGTGAGCTTGAGCGGTTACTGACCGACCATGTCGTCACCTCCCCTTCGGTTGGCATCCCGGCCCGCTACTCCTACGGTTGTTGGCTGGTGGAGCAGGGGAGGGGAGCTGCCGGGGAACGCTGCTTCCGGAGTATTGTCACAGAGGCTCCCGAACTTCCCGACCCTTACCAGAGTCTGGGGGTTGCGCTCCAGCTGCAGGGGAGAACAGAAGAGGCCATTACCGCCTATCGCCATGCGACGAGTCGGGACCCGCTCTTCCTGAAGGGCTGGTTTAACCGTGCCTTCAGTTGTCAGGCGGTGGGGTGGTACACAGAGGCACTCTCTTCGGCGGAAGCGGCCATTGCCCTCGCCCCGGCTCACGCCGACGCCCATTGGTTGCGGGGTGCGTTGCTGCTCCGTCAAGGGGATTTCATCCCGGGATGGCAGGAGTATGAGTGGCGCTGGCACTCGGAAAAGTTTCTGGCCAGGAATCCAGCCCCCGATTTCCCGCTCTGGGACGGTTCTTCGCTGGCAGGCAAAACCCTCCTCATCCCCATGGAGCAGGGGCGGGGAGATATGCTCCAGTTTATTCGCTACGCCCCCCTCATCGCAGCACGGGGGGCACGGGTTCTCGTGCTGTCCCTTCCTGAGTTGGCACCCCTGCTGGCCACGGTACCGGGAGTCTCCCAGGTAGTGACGCCGGAGGAGGCACTTCCCTCCTTTGATTTTCAGATTCCGGTGCAGAGCCTTCCTCACCGTTTTGCCACCACGGAAGCAACCATTCCGGCCTCTATCCCCTATCTTCAGGCACCGGCAGATTATCGGAGCAGGTGGGCGGCCATCATGGCACCCTTCTCCGGAAGCGTGAACGTTGGTCTGGCCTGGGAGGGGAACCGGGAGCCAAGTCCGGAGCGAAGCTGCCCCTTTGAGTTGCTGGCTCCACTCTGGAAGAGTGCGGGGATAACATTCCACTCACTCCAGGTGGTCACCCGGACGCCAATACCGAGCGCCGTACCTTTCGTGGATCACTCCGGCACCATCACGGACTTTGCCGATACGGCTGCCCTGCTGGAGCATCTCGATCTGGTCATCACTGTTGATACGGCCGTAGCCCATCTGGCCGGTGCTCTTGGCAGACCTGTCTGGACGCTGCTCCCCTTTGTGGCGGACTGGCGGTGGCTGCTGGAACGGGATGATTCCCCCTGGTACCCGTCGATGAAGCTGTTCCGTCAGGCAGCTGCCGGAGCGTGGCAGCCGGTCATCAGTCAGATCTGCCAGGCTTTGACCGACTGGATTGCTGAACGTGCGTTACCCCGTGAGGCTCCGCTCCAGTTGCTGCGTGCGGGGAGGATAGAGGAGGCTGAACGGCAATTTGCCGCCCTGGTCGCCGCACACCCGGACGATGCGGAAGCCTACTGCAACCATGGCGTTACCCTTGATAGTTTAGGGCGCTACGACGATGCAGTGGCTCGTTATCGGAAAGCACTGGCTCTTAAGGCAGATTACCCGGAAGCACTCTTTAACATGGGGAACAGTTTCCGCTCCCAGGGGAAGCCGGATCACGCAGCCCGCTGCTTTGAACAGGTACTGCTGGTGCGGGATACTTTTGTTCCGGCTCACCTGGCTCTGGGTGAGCTGCGCAAAATGACCCACGATACATCGGGTGCCCTCTTTCACTATCGAACCGCCTTGCTGCTTGACCCTGCCTCTGCTGAGGCTTTTCAGGGTATGGGCGATATCTGCCGGGAAGAGGAGCGGTTTGCCGATGCGATCACCGCCTATCAGAGGGCACTGCTCCTGGAGCCGGGGCGTATCAACGCCCTCAATATGCTGGGAAGCACCTACCAGTGCAGTGGCCAGTTGGCGGATGCCGAAGCATGCTATCGCCGGGCCCTGGCTCTGGATCCGGAACGGGCCATCTTACTGAATAACCTGGCCGGCGTACTGACTGCTCAGGAACGGTTGGGCGAGGCACTCACCGTCTATGGGCGACTCATTGAGCTGCACCCTGAGTATGGGGAGGGACACTGGAATATGTCGCTGGCTCTTCTGGCGGTCGGTGACTATGGAGCGGGGTGGCAGGAGTTCGAATGGCGTTTCAGAAAGGGGAGTCCGGTGCCACAGCGTGCCTTTTCCGCGCCCCGCTGGGATGGTGCCCGGCTTGAAGGTGCCACCATCCTGCTCCATGCCGAGCAGGGGTTTGGCGACACCCTGCAATTTGCCCGCTATGCAACTCTGGTGGCAGCACGGGGGGGCAGGGTCATTCTGGAGTGTCAGGTTCCGGCTCTGAAACGGTTGTTAGCCTCCGTTGCCGGGGTGGCGGAGGTGTACGCAGCCGGTGAAACGCTCCCCGCGTTTGAATACCATCTGCCGATGATGTCCCTACCGCTCCTGTTTGGCACCACGGTAGACACCATCCCGGCCACGGTTCCTTATCTGACGGCTCCCGCTGGGGAGAGCATGCAGTGGCAGGGGCGACTGGCACCATCCCGCGCGTTGAAAGTCGGCATTGTCTGGCATGGCAGGCAGGGGCAACTGCTGAACCGGAAGCGTTCCTGTCCCCTGGCATGTTTTGCGCCGTTGGCCGCCATTCCGAATGTCGAAGTATACAGTCTGCAGGTAGGGGATGGTTCGGAACAGTGTGCTGCCCACAACCTTGGCTTCACCGTGATCGACCACACGGCAGAATTCCACACCTTTGCCGATACCGCCGCCTTCATGGTAAATTTGGATCTGGTTGTTACCATTGATACCGCCGTTGCCCATCTGGCCGGTGCCCTTGGCGTCCCGACCTGGACTCTGCTCCCCCACGGTGCCGACTGGCGCTGGTCTCAAGGGGGGAGCTGCACCGCCTGGTACCCGACCATGACCCTCTTTCGGAAAGGTGCCGATACCGAATGGTCGGAACTATTACAGGTAGTTGCAGCGGCACTGGTACGCAAGCAGACGGAAAAACTCGCAGCGACGGGGTGAATAGGAATATTTTTTTCCCTGGTGCGAAATTTCTTCTCAAGTTTTTCGTCACCCGGTCGATGAGTAGATTAAATGCAGAATGCATATCCGGTTTTTCCGGAACAACCTAGAAAGGAGCATCACAATGGCAATCTCAGATATCTCACTTACCGCAGGCATGAGGAACAACCTCCTCGCACTTCAGCAGACAGCAACCCAAGTTACCCAGACACAGAATCGTCTGAGCAGTGGTAAAAAAGTAAACACCGCCCTTGATAATCCGACCAACTTTTTCGCCGCCCAAGCTGCAACCAACCGTGCAAGTGACCTTGCAGACCGTAAAGACGGCATGAGCGAAGCCGTTCAGACCATCAAAAGTGCTGACAACGGTATCTCCGCAATTACCGGGTTGATCCAGTCCGCCAAAGGTCTTGCCAGTGCAGCGGCAGCAACCAACGATACGTTGTCCCAGGCCACCTACGAAACCCAGTTCAACACCATCGCCAGCCAGATTACTACGCTGGCAAGTGACGCCGGCTATCGTGGTACCAACCTGTTGACTTCCGGTACACTTTCAATCGAGTTCAGCCAGAAAACCGGCGATGCCAACCTGACCGTTAACGGTTTCGGTGCCGACGCTTCAACCCTGGGTATCTCTTCAGCAGGTAGCTGGATGACCAGCGGTAACGCTGCCAGTACCAACGCTTTCATGGATACGGCATTGACAACCCTGCGTACCCAGTCTTCGTCACTGGCAAGTAACCTGACAACCATCACCACCCGTCAGACCTTCACCGATTCGATGATCAATACGCTTCAGGTCGGATCCGACAACTTGACACTGGCCGATATGAACCAGGAAGGTGCGAACATGCTGGCTCTGCAGACCCGTCAGTCCCTCGGAACCACAGCACTGAGTCTCTCTTCCCAGGCTGCCCAGTCGGTTCTCAAACTCTTCTAACAGCTCGTGAACAACGATAGCAGGTTTTAACCGACGCGGGGAGAGGGCAACCTCTCCCCGTTTACGCTTTTCAGCGATGGAGGTAACCAACCCATGATAATAGATGGTAACGATCAGCGGCTTGCAGTTGCAACCGCCTTACAGATGCAGCAATCGGGAATTCAACAGACACTGGCACCCAAGTCCTCACAGCAGCCGGATTTCGGCAGCGGCAGCAAATCGGATTCGGTGCAATCCCTGGGGGGGGATACGGTTTCCATCAAGATTAACGTGCCCCAGAACACCATTGACACCCTGCAGCGGATCGGCAATGCTTCGGACATTCTCAACTCTTTGGCCACCAACCTCCGTCAGACCTATGAAGGGCTTACGGCTGCCAGTGCCCTTACGGAGAAAATGAAGACAACGCTGGACAACGTTGTCAAAAACTATCCCCCCTATCCGGTTGAGGATCAAGGGCGGATGGAGCAACTGATGGGGTACTCTTCCCTGCGTCAGCAGCTCCAGAGCCTGATGCTCCCCGCACCACCTGCGCCGCTCTACGACAAGGTAAAGCATCTGTGGGACGGCTTGACCGGTGGCACGGGGAGTTCGGTTCAGGTGCAGTCACTTCCGCAGGATGCACCACATAGCCAC
This sequence comes from uncultured Geobacteraceae bacterium, assembly GCA_903876875.1. Taxonomy (GTDB): domain Bacteria; phylum Desulfobacterota; class Desulfuromonadia; order Geobacterales; family Pseudopelobacteraceae; genus JACRCG01. The sequence continues at coordinate 34,422 of CAIRBT010000033.1, read as the reverse complement.
GTAATGGCTGCGGCCAAGCAGCTTGACGTTATTTCCAGCCAGATTAACCTTGTCCAGGAGTCCACCGTTAATCTGGTTATGCGGTCCTAGAAGATGCCCCTTAAACTGACCCTCAAACCAGGTGAAAGGGTTATCCTGGCTGGAACCGTCATAAAGAACGGACCTACCGTTGCCCACTTGCAGATTGAAAGTCAGGCCACCCTGCTCAGGCAGAAGGACATTCTGACTGAAGCCGAGGCCACCTCCCCCTGCAAGAGGATCTATCTCATAGTACAGCTCATGTATATTGGTGGCATGACGGAGGATCTTTCAAAACTGTTTTGGGATCTTGCCCGGGAGGTGCTTGCTGCGGCACCAAGCACAAATGTCTTGATTTCGCAGGTAAGCACGTATATTGTCGATGCTGACTTTTATTCTGCGTTAAAAGTTGCTAAAAAACTTATTACCTATGAAGAGGAGCTCATGGATTATGCTACAAAACCCGGTTAATGCCTATACTACTATTCAAAAAGAGACGTTGAGTGGCCGGGAGTTGGAGGCATCGGTACTCTCCCGTGCCGGTCTGATGCTGAAGAGTGTCAAGGAAAACTGGAGTTCTCCGGATCGCAACCAGAAATTGCAGGAGGCGATCAAGTTCAATCAGAAGGTCTGGAGTTTTTTTCAGGCCGAGTTATCCGATCCGGACAACCCGCTGCCGAGGAATCTTCGTGAAGATATTCTTAACCTCAGTCTGTTCATAGACAAACGTCTCTTTGAGGTCATGGCGTTCCCCGACCCGGAAAAGCTGACGATTGTCATTGATATTAATTTTAATATCGCATCCGGCTTGCGGACCAAAGCGGGCGAGTAAGCACCACACACGACTGATATAGGTGTGACTAATCCTTTGGGACATTCCTGAAGGATTTTTTTTGCCCGCCACTCCACCGGATCACCGCGCTCCGCACCCGCTGCACCACCTCACCCCACTCGCCGGAACGCCGCTGCCGAAACAACTCCATCCCCGGATACCAGGGGGAATCGCTTCTCTCCCGTAGCCAACGCCAGTCCGCTGCCAGTGGTAGTAGCAGAAACACCGGTTTTCCCACCGCAGCGGCAAGATGGGCCACGGCGGTGTCGATACTGATAACCAGGTCAAGCTCGTCAATAAGGGCGGCCGTATCGGCAAAGTCGCCAATCTGTCCTGTGACATCAATCAGCTGCATACCCTCTGGAGGTGAGGTGGCCTGCAGTGCAGCTTCACCGATCTGCAGGGAATAAAAGCGTACCCCCGTCATATCGGCCAGTGGTGCAAAGTCGGCAAGACGGGCGGAGCGGAGCGGATCGGGATAACTCTTCCCCCCCCATACCAGACCGATGCGGAGCGTATCATCCCGCCGGGGGAGTAGTACCGCCCATTTTTCACCATAACCGGCCGGAGCACAGAGATAGGGGAGTTGCTGCGGAATACTTTCAAGGGTGGTATCAAAGATGCGGGGGAGAGAAAGCAGGGGTGCCTGGCAATGGGCCGGCGGCACCGGTACTCCGAACGGGAGCACTGCTGTTACCCCCGCTACGGATTCCAGGAGGGTTGCCAGTGGCGGGTGGCACTCCACCACCACCCTGCCGCCACGGGAGGCCACCAGCGGGATATAGCGGGCAAACTGTAGGGCATCGCCAAAGCCCTGTTCGGCGTGGAGAAGAATGGTGCGGCCATCAAGGGGGGTGCCGTCCCAAAGCGGAATGTCGTCATGACGGCGCGGGGAGGTAAAGGTCGGGCGTTGCCACCGCCATTCATATTCCTGCCATCCGGCATGGTACTTCCCCGTGAGCAGCAGGGCGAGGGAGAGATTCCAGTGGGCTTCGGCAAAGGCGGGATCAATGGTCAGGGCACGGCGACAGTCAGTCTCGGCCTCCCGTACCATGCCAAGGGCTTGCAGTGCGGTGGCTCGGGCGGTGAGTGGCACGGGAGATGCGGGCAGTAGCTCGGCAGCCCGGCTGAAGCTGGCAACGGCCTCGGTAAAACGACCGAGAGCCATCAGCGAGTTTCCTCGATTGTTATGAACTTCCCCCGCTTGAGGAGCGATTTCGAGAGCCGAACGGTAGGCGGCGATCGCCTCTTCATAACGGCCCAGTTCGTGGAGTGCGGTGCCGGCATAGAGATGGAGCAGTGCGACAGCAGCGTTCCGTGCCAGTGCCTCCTGGAACCGTTTCAGGGCAGCGGCGGCGTCCCCCTGTTGGAGCAGTTCCGCTCCCTCCTGAAAGAGTTGCTGCACAACCTGTTGATTATCTTCCATCACTGCACACTAAACAACCGTCAGGCTGTACCCTTTCTCCTGGAGATGGGTGACAATATCCTTGATATGCTCATACCCTCTGGTCTCCAGTTCCAGGGAGACCACGGTGCGGCCGATGGTCAGGGATTTGGAACGCCGATCATGGGTGATGTGAAAAATGTTTGCCCGGGTGACCGCAATGGTATCGGCCAACAGTGCCAGGGCACCGGGATGGTCTTCCAGCTCAACCACCAGCTTGAGATAACGTCCTCCGGCGATCAGCCCCCGTTCTACCACCTGGGCAATGGTCTTGACATCAATATTTCCCCCGGACAATAGGCAGACGGTTTTACCTTCAAGGTGGGGAATCCGTTTGTTTAACACCGCCGCCAGGGTTACCGCGCCGGCCCCCTCCACCAGCATTTTGGTTTTTTCCAGAAGGGAAACGATGGCAAGGGCAATATCCTCTTCGGCGACCTGGACAATTTCGTCCACGAGGCTACAAATGACCGGTACGGTTTTTGAGCCGGGCAGTTTGACGGCAATGCCGTCGGCCAGAGTGGCACGTACCGGCTGTTCCGTCGGTGTACCGGCGGCAAAAGAGGCGGACATGGAGGGGGCAGCCTCCGACTCAACGCCGATAATCCTGACATGGGGGACACGCTCCCGCAGGGCTGCGGCAATGCCGGCAATCAGGCCGCCACCACCGACCGGGACGATAATATTTCGCAGATCCGGCAGCTCTTCGATAATCTCCAGACCAATGGTTCCCTGGCCCGCCATGACCAGCTCATCATTAAAGGGGTGGACAAATAGGGCGCCACTCTCCTGTTGGGCTGCCATGGCTGCCGCACAGGCCTCATCAAAGTTTCTGCCGGTCAGCACGACGTGGGCACCGTAATCACGGGTTGCCTGTACCTTCTGTGGCGGTGTGATTTCTGGCATATAGACCGTGGCCGCAACGGAGAGCAGGTCGGCGGAGAAGGCCACCCCCTGGGCATGATTACCGGCGGAAGCGGTGATAACCCCATTTTTTAACTGCTCACGGGATTGGGAGGTCATAAAGTTGAGCGCCCCCCTGATTTTGAAGGAACCGGTCCGTTGCAGATTTTCGCATTTGAAATGGAGCGGCAGGCCAAGCTGCTCGCTGTAGTAATGGGAATACATCAGTTCGCTGCGTCGGACGCGTTTTTTCAGGCGATCTGAGGCATCGGAAATAAGATTGGTCAGCTGCATGGGCATACCACTCCTTTGGAAGTACCGGTGATAGTAGCAGATGGCAGGGCAACGGTCAAACATACTTGGCAAGAGAGCCGTTTGCTGATACAGTTCACCAATACTTTTCAAGGAGGAACTGATGGAACCGAAACATCACCGACTTATTATTCTGGGTGCCGGACCGGCCGGTTATACCGCTGCCGTATATGCTGCCCGTGCCAATCTTAACCCCGCTCTGATTACCGGATTGCAGCCGGGCGGCCAATTGACAACAACGACTGAGGTGGATAACTGGCCGGGAGACCACGCCGGTGTGGAAGGCCCCGAGTTGATGGAGCGGATGCGACTGCATGCCGAACGCTTCAATACCGAAATGATCTATGACCATATTGCCAAAGCGGATCTGACCCGGCGCCCCTTTCTGCTTCAGGGTGATTCGGAGAGCTACAGCTGTGACTCCCTGATTATCGCCACCGGTGCCTCTGCGCGTTATCTGGGGCTCCCCTCCGAAACCGCATTCAAGGGAAAGGGCGTTTCGGCCTGTGCCACCTGCGATGGTTTTTTCTACCGGGGCAAAGACGTGGCGGTGATCGGCGGCGGTAGCACGGCGGTGGAAGAGGCACTCTATCTGTCTAATATCGCACGTCATGTAACGGTGGTTCACCGGCGGGATGAGTTCCGGGCAGAAAAAGTCCTCTCTGACCGGCTCATTGAAAAGAGCAACACCGGCAACGTAACCATCGCCTGGAACAGTCAGCTGGATGAAGTGTTGGGAGATGCCAGCGGTGTTACCGGAATGCGCATTAAAAACAACGACGGCAGCAGTTCTGAAGTCACCCTCCACGGTATCTTTGTCGCCATAGGTCATTCACCCAATACCACGGTCTTTGAGGGGCAGATAGAGATGCTCGACGGCTATATCCGTACCAAAGGGGGGGGGAGCGAGGGGAACCTGACGGCAACCAACATTCCGGGCGTCTTTGCCGCCGGTGATGTGCAGGATTTCACCTATCGTCAAGCCATCACCTCGGCCGGAAGCGGCTGCATGGCGGCCAAGGATGCCGAGCGGTATCTGGATACCCAGGTGGCCTGACATGAATGGCGACAACAGTGCTGAACTGGATGAGCTGGGCAAGCTACTTGCCGATGTACAGCGAACCATTAAGGAGAACAAGCTATTCATCCGTAATTTGAAGGAAGAGGCCACGGACAGCGATGAAGCAGAAGAGGAAAGTGTCGGTGGCACCGTTTCCGAAGAGGACGGTTTTGAGGAGTTGTGATTTTCTGCTGTAAATACCAATTAAACAGAAAAGGCCCCCACATGGTGGGGGCCTTTTCTGTTTGAGAGCTTAGTGTTTCTTCTGCTCGCCGCCGGTAACATCCACACCGCTTGGTGCGTGACAGTCACTGCAGTTTGACTTCATGATCTCGTCGCCGATATCCACCGGATGGACAAAATCCTTCACCTGGGTTCCCTTGGGAATGTTTTCCTGGGTTTGGCTGACAACTGTGTGACACAGGTTGCAATCCTTCGGAATCACTTTTCCGGCGGCGTTCTTATGCTTGCCGTCGTGGCAGCGGAAGCAGCCGGGGAAGTAGAAGTGACCGATCTGGGTCGGATAAGCTCCCCACTGAACTTTCATTTTCGGGAAGAAATTTCTCTTATAAATCTGCTGAATCTGCTCAACCGCCTGGGCGATGGAAGCAGCCTTGCTCTTCACCAGAGCCGGGTAGTTCTTGGCGTAGTATTCCTGAAGGCCGACAGCGATGGCTGCGGTTGCTTCTTCTGTTGTTTTGTACGGTTTTTCCAGTAACTCGCCACTGACCTTTTTCAGGTAGGGGAGGGAGGGGTCAAGTTTGCCGGCGGCAAAGCGGTGATCCATTTCCAGACTTGGTGGATTAAAGGAGTGGGCCGGACGGGTATGGCAGTCGATGCAATCCATGACCCGCTTTTCATGTTTCTCAAGCTCTGCCTTGGAAATTGGTTTCTCCTGGCTGACGTACTCGTCAAGTGAGCCATCGGCTTTTTTGACGGCAACATAGGGGATATCCATGCGCCGCTCGTCGGTTGCCACATATGCGACTTCCTTGCCGATGTGCCAGTGGATACCGGATGAGTTCGGAGAGGCGGGAGTGCCACCGATCTTGATCAGCATCTGGGTCTCACGACGGGTATTCTCTTCATTTGGTGCGTTGTGGGAGAAAATCTTGTAACGAGCTGCAACAAACTTTTCCGGCCAGTGGCAGCGTTCGCAGGTACCCCGTGCCGGGCGCAGGTTGTGAACCGGTGTCGGGATTGGTGTCGGAAAGGTGCCGGTCAGGATAGAGTAGAGCTGACGGGTGCCGTTGATTTTTGCCTTGATATAGTAGTTGAGTCCCGAGCCAACATGGCATTCCACACAGCGAACCCGAGCGTGGGGAGACTGCTGCCAGGCTACATGCTCAGGCTCCATGGGGACATGACACACCTCGCCGCAGAAGGTGGTTGATTCGGTAAATTCAAAACCTTTGATGGTGGTAACGCCGATGATGGCGAAAAATACCACCGTGACCAGGGCGAAGAAAATAGTGAGGCGAAGTTTTTTGGGATCGTTGAAATCAAGTCGCGGTAGTGCGGGAAGATCAACACTGGGGTTTTTCCGGTGGTTACTCCGTGCCCGCCAGGCACCGAAGTAGGTCAGGACGCCACCAAAGAGGATCCCCCCCGGCAGCAGGAACAGTGTAATGATTTCCAGATAGGGGTTTTCAAACCCCATGAATTCCTGAAGCGCGATAAACAGGATGATCACCAGTGCCGATATTGCCGACGTGAGCATCCCCAGCAGGCTGATGATGTTCATGTAATACTTTTCGGCAGACATGATTTTACGCGAATCTCCTTCTTGAATTGCCATTGACCCCTCCCGGTTTCTGTACCTGTCATAGCAACGTTAAAATGATACCGTGCGTAGACAGGCCAGTAGCTAATAAACGTTCGTTAATAGCATAGAAAAACTGTAATATGCAAGTCAAAATGCTTGGTATTTCACCTGAATGTTCATTTGACTCCTCTTTCGCATCGCCGGTTATCCGTAATCAAACAGTTGACAAAAGCTCTCGATAAGCATATTTTAAACGTTGTTATATTATTGGACATAAATCTGAGAGCAAGCTCAAGGCAAATGCTTTAACCCCTTGTATTACGTTGTTACAAAATTAGAACCATGTATGACAAAGGAGCGTGCCATGACATCACCGGAACAACCCGGCGAGCGGGAAAAAGAACTTGCAGCACGTTTGCAGGCTATGGAACAACAACTGGAAAGGCTTACCGCCCGGATGAGTGAGGAGGGAGCGGGTGATGCATCACCCGCCGTGACGGTGAATTCCCCGATGCCGACCAGTGGTACTAGCTATTCCCAGCCGGAAGATTTGGCCGACGTTTCCGAGGAGGTACTTAACTGGGCGAGCCGCAATGCCCTGCTCCCCCGGGTTGCAGCCCTCTGCTTTTTGCTGGTAATAGCACTGATTCTCAGGACGGTCACCGATAGTGGTATCATTAACAAATTGATAGGTTCCGGACTCGGCATGGGATACGCCGCCACCCTCATTATTGCCGGTTGGTTCCTGTATGAAAGAAAAAGCCCACTTGCCCCGGTCTGTGCCGCCTGCGGAGCCCTTCTTATGTCCTCTGTTGTTGTGGAGACCCACAGCCATTTCAAAGCACTCCCCCTGGTACCGGCGTATCTGACACTGGTGGTTACCGGCATTGCCATGGCTCTGATCAGCCGTAAATATGGTGCGTTTACCCCCATTTCTGTCGGTACCCTCGGCATGTGTCTGGCGGGAGCTGCCATTGATTATCCTCACCCCTACTTCCCCTACCTCTCTTTGGTGCTGTTTGCAGCAACTATTCTCGCCAACATCGCTGCGCAGATGAAGCATTGTGGCTGGCTCCGCTGGACGGCGGCATTTGTCAGCATGTTCATGCTCCAACTCTGGGGGTATCGACTCGGCTATCTGGTCAGAAAGGGGGAAACGATCCCTCCCGACGCTGCCCCGGCGCTGTTCCTCCCGATTCTGGCGGTTTTTGCCCTGACCTATTTTGCCCTTGCCCTGTACGGGATAATCTCCCGCACTTCTGAACGGGTATCCCGCTTTGATGCCATGCTTCCCACCATTAATTCACTCTGGGCCTTTTCAACGGCTCTCTATATGGTTGGTCCCACCGGTTCGGCCTCGATCATTATCGGTGTCATTGGTAGCGCTACCGCGCTCGGTTTTCTTGCCATCAGCTTTTGGTACGCAAACCGTACCACCTCCGGAACCGGCGGTGCCGGTGCCCTGGTGTTTGCTTCCGGTGCGCTGCTGGCCGTGGCACTGCCGACCCTGACCGGGAAAATAATCTTTTCCCTGCCGATCCTTTCCGTCATTGCCATTTTTATGGCGGTCATTTCCCGCTCCTGGAAAAGCGGCAGTGTCAGGCTGGCAACCTACCTGTTCAGCCTCTACTGCGGTGTGGTGACCGTATTTCTCCTCCGGGGGGACAGTCCCATGGCCCTTGATTTTGTGGCCATCGTGCCGGCCGGTCTGGTGGCCTGCATTGTCCTGTACCATTTTCAATGGTGTCGCTTGCACACTCCGGACGGCTACACTTTTTTTGACCGCTTCGACCCGAAGGATCGTACCGCAACGTTACTGCTGCTTACCGGGCTGCTCTGCTGTTTTAGCGTTATTCGATCGGTAATTCACCAGACGCTGCTGGTGGTTTCCGGGGCGGTTGTGCCGGCGGTTTTCAGCTGTTCCCAGTCAGTTCTCATCAACGGAGCTGGCCTGGTTCTGATCGTTCTGGCTTTCGTGCGTCGTAATAAAGAACTGAGAAATATGGCAATCTTGATAACGTTGGCCGGTGGCTTCAAGGTTTTTGCCTCGGATCTGCTTGGTATTCATGGTATGCCACTGGTTTTTAGTGTATTCTCTTTCGGTCTGCTGGTGGCGGTGGAATCGATTGCGTTGGGAAAATGGCCGAAGGCCGATTCTGACGGGGACGAGGTCGAGACACCTCCGAACTAAAGGCAGTTTGGAAGGGGGCACAATAGTCCGATGAGTGACCACAGAGCCTATGAAAAGACACACAACGAGCAACTGATTCTTCGGGACTATTTGGCCGCCGAGCGGACTCACCTGGCAAATGAACGTACCCTGCTTGCCTATGAGCGGTCGGCATTTATCGTGTTGGTAACCGCCATGACCATTTTTAAGCTGTTTGAGAATGATCAGGTGATGAAGTTGGTTGCCTGTGCGCTCATACCTTCAGCGTGCATTATATCCGTAATTGGGGTGTACCGGTTTCGGAAAACCAGAACTAAACTAGCCCTGTTTGAGCAGCAGTCGGTACAGGAATCCCCTACCCGGCCGTAAGATGCTCATCAATGCATGAAACCCGGTTGCGTCCCTGCCTCTTGGCGTGATACATGGCCTGGTCGGCAGTTCGTTGGATGTCTGTGAAGGAGGTATGGCCAGCCGCATTTGAAGCCACACCGATGCTTGCCGTGATCCGTACGGGACCGCCCTTGATAACCGGCATCAGCAGTTCTATATGTTTCCGCAACTTCTCCGCCAGCACCACTGCCCCTGCCCGGTCTGTTTCCGGCAGGCAGATTGAAAACTCTTCACCACCGATACGCCCATAGACATCACAAAAGCGGCTGGTTCCCACCATACATGCGGCCACCTCTTTGAGTACGGTGTCCCCCGCTTCATGGCCATAGGTATCGTTGATCGCTTTAAAATGATCAAGATCGACAAAGAGCACCGAAAAAGATTTCCCCTCCCTGGTGGCGGTACAGGTCATTCGTTCGCACACTTCGGAGTACGTCCGGGCGTTTAACAAGCCGGTCAGCGGGTCGTGGTTGGCGAGGAAACGCAGTTTTTCATTGGATTCGAGCATGCGGTGGAAATAGGAGATCGGTCTGCTTGAATAACTATAAAAAAATACCGAGAGGTAAAGAAAGCCGACAATTGACGTGGCAATGGCGTTGGGGGGGTAGGGGGTTTTCAGGTAGTGGTTGCCGATAATGATACATGCTGCCGAGAGTGCGGTGGCACCAAGTCCCACCAGTCGCCCCAGGAGCAGATAGACCGCCGGAAGGTTGAGGAAAAACCAGAGTACCCGGAGCGGGTCGTCCGGGACCAGCAGCAGGGCAGACATAAACATAACAAAACTGAAAGTGAGTGCCAGCCATGCCACCGGATAAAAAGCTTTCTTCCGGCCATACAAGAGTGCAGCAAGCAGAAAATTTGCTACGATATGGTATTTTGTTGCGACTATATGCGCCGACGGCAGGATATTGGCACCGGTCAGATGGGAAACGAGAAATAAAATTGAGGAGAATGCGCCGAACAGCAGAATAAGGAAAAGAAATCTGAACTGAAACCGGAAATACTCTTCACTCTCGTCAAACACAGCTCCACCCAACAGGTAAGTATGTAGTGACACCGGGGGGCTCCTTTATGCAGACTGAGCCACCGGGGAGATGTTACCCGGTGGCTCAGAATGTGACTGGTACACGATAGCTATACTGCGTCGGAGAGCCGTTTCTGCTTGCTGCTCAGGCGGTTGAGAGCGTGGATGTAGGCTTTTGCCGAGGCGACAATGATGTCGGTTGAAGAGCCTTTGCCGACCACGGTGTGATCACCTTCGGTTACCCGCACGGTTACTTCACCCTGGGCATCGGTGCCGCCGGTAATGGAGCCCACGTTGTATTGGGTCAGCTTGGCCTTTGATTTGGTGAGCTTTTTGATCGCCTTGAACGTTGAATCCACCGGCCCGTCCCCCAGTTCGGCGGTGCGTGCAGTGACACCGTTAATCTCCATCTGCACCGTGGCCGTTGCAACGGCGAAGGAACCGCAGGTAACGGTAACGTGGTCCAGTTTATAGAGTGCCTCTTCCCTGATTTCATCGGTAACGATGGCGTCCAGATCTTCGTCAAAAATCTCTTTTTTCAGGTCGGCAAGTTCTTTGAAGCGATCAAAGGTACGGCGGAATTTTTCCTCATCCAACTCATGACCCAGTTCAGTCAACCGCTTACGCAGGGCGTGGTGACCTGAATGCTTACCGAGTACGATGGCGCTTGCCGCAAGACCCACCGATTCGGGGGTCATGATTTCATAGGTGGTTTTTTCCATCAGCATGCCGTGCTGGTGAATACCGGCCTCATGGGCAAAGGCATTGGCACCGACAATAGCCTTATTCGGCTGTACGCCAATGCCGGTTACGGTGGTGAGCAGACGGCTGGCGGGGGTCAAATGCTCGGTGATTACATTGGTGGCAAAGGGAAGGATGTCACCCCTGGTTTTCAGGATCATGACGAACTCTTCCAGTGAACAGTTACCGGCCCGCTCACCGATTCCGTTGATGGTACATTCCACCTGGCCGGCACCGGCCTGGATTGCTGCGATGGAGTTGGCCACCGACAGCCCCAGGTCATTGTGGCAGTGGACGGAGATGATCGCCTTGTCTATGTTCGGTACATTGTCTTTCAGATATTTGATGATGTTGAAATATTCAAAGGGAATCGTATAGCCGACGGTATCGGGAATGTTGACGGTGGTGGCACCGGCGGCGATGACCGCTTCGACCACTTCCGCAAGGAACGGCAGTCGGGTCCGCACCGCATCTTCGCAGGAGAATTCAACATTGGGCGTATAGGAGGCGGCACGCTGCACCGCTTTCACCGCTGAAGCCAGAACCTTGGCCGGTTCCATCTGCAGCTTGTATTTCATGTGGATGTCAGACGTTGCGATGAAGGTATGGATGCGTCCCCTCTCACCGGCATATTTGAGGGCGTCCCAGGCGCGGTCGATATCCTTTTCGTTGGAACGGCAGAGACCGGCAATTTCCGGCCCTTTGATGGTCTGGGCAACTTTTTTTACCGCTTCAAAATCACCATCGGAAGCGATGGGGAAGCCGGCTTCGATGACATCCACATTCATTTTTTCCAGATGGCGGGCAATGCGGAGTTTCTCCTCAATGTTCATGCTGTTGCCGGGGGCCTGCTCGCCGTCCCGCAGTGTGGTATCAAAAATCCTGATGATCTTCCGGTCCGTACTTTGTGGTGTTGATGCCATATGTGTACTCCTTTCAGTGGCTGCGCCGTGGCGCACCTAATGGTGAAAAACTCTCGATCAAAATTAAAAAAACCTCAACCCCCAATTTGGGGCAGAGGTTCAAAACCTTCCGCGGTACCACCCAATTCACCTGCCAGAGGGACAGGCCTTATTATACCTTTAACGCAGGTTCACGACTCTGACTACCTGTCACCAGAGCGGCTCCAAGGCGAGTTCACCACGCTGCTTACCGGTTCGCACCACCCACCGGCTCTCTGAAAAGCGTAAATGGTTACTACTCCTCTTCATTGCCTTTACATATTTGTGCATAGTAGAAAAAAATGCCGCTTAAAGTCAAGCGGTTTTGTGAGCCTGCTGCTTTTATCTCCGTTTATTCCTCCAGATCAAGCCGGGAACCATCCAGCCCAGCGGGGATTCGTCGGCCGGTTATTCGTCAGAGGTTATACGGGTTGACGGGAAAAATGATCGAAACACCACCACACGGGGTGCCATTGTACAGGCAAACTGTTTTATCGTTAAAAACATTGCCCTTGGTGTTTTAGGGTATTATTCAGATTCAGACTATACAATATGGCACCACAACAAAAACCGTGGCAAGACTTTTAAATAGATAGTAACGGGTAAAATATCACGAAACTGCCCACAATGTGCTGATGTCTATTGACAGCGTACGGTCAGCTAATGATAGTATTGCCAAAATACGTGCGTAATGGGGAACAACGGAATGGTATTATTTGTTGATGATGAAGAACAGATACTTCTTGCTTTGAAGCGGCTTTTCAAATTCGAACCGTACACGGTTCAATTTGCGTCCTCGGGTGCCAGTGCCCTTGAGCTCCTCGCGTCTTCAAGTGAAGAGGTGGAAGTTATCATTTCTGACCAGCGTATGCCGAGTATGAACGGGACTGAATTCCTGATTAAATCCCGTGAAATAGCCCCGAAAGCGGTAAGAATGCTCCTTACCGGCTATTCTGACATGCAGGTAACCATAGACGCCATCAATAAGGGGGGGGCTACCCGCTATATCAGTAAACCCTGGGAAAATCAGGAATTACTTGAAATTGTCCGAAGTGCCGTCGAGAAATATCGTGAAGATGCCCAGTCAGCACTGGAGAGCCGTAACCTCCTTGAAAAACAGCAACAGGATCAGGAGCAGTTCCGTTCACTGTTTGATTTTCTTGCCGGCTTTGTGGACTTGAATGCGGTCACCAGCAAGCTGCACGCCACGAGAACAGCTGAACTGGCTGTTGGCATTTCTGTCAGCCTTGGCCTCACGCCGGCGGAGCTGGAAAAAGTTCGCATGGCAGCCCTGATGCACGATATCGGTTTGAATGCCCTCTCGAGCGATGGGGGGGAAATGTCTCCCGAATGTATGACTGAGGCCCAGTACGCTCTGTTCCGCTCCCATCCTGTCATTGGCCAGAGTATGATGCGCACCGTAGAAAGCCTTAATGACATCGGCATCATGGTTCGTCATCACCATGAAAATTATGACGGCAGCGGCTTTCCCGATGGGCTCGCCGGGAGTGACATCCCTTTGGGAGCTGCCATTATCAATCTTGCCGGCAGTGTGGAAAGTGATGTGGCACGGTATTCGGGCAAGCTGCCACTGGCACAGATACTGGAGAAGGTTGCCGCACGGGGTGGTACTGAATTTGATCCAAAGCTGATCTCCCATATGCTGCGGGTGGCAGAAGGGATGTACAGTGGCATTTGATGACCTCACCTATGAGCTGGTAAAGCCTGGTTTTACCCTGCGCATTAAATTGACTGCCAGTCAAACGGTCTGTACTGCCAGCTATATACCTACGGCTACCACTTCCGTTCTTACCGATAGTGGCATTCGACAATTCCTGGCTTCTCACTCAATTAAAGAGAGCATCAGCACCGATGCCGTGGAGACGTTACTGCAGGCAGCGGCTGTCAACAAAAGGATGGATAATGTCGTCGTGGCACAGGGGATACCGATGCAACCGGGTGCCGATAGTTTTCTCGAATTGCTGGTGCCCGATGCCCTGGCGGAAGAGAACGATGAGAGCGAACGGGATGAGCCACTTGCCTTCAAGGCGGTTAATTTCAAAAAAGTACAGTCGTTTTACAATGTGGAATCGGGCGACTGCGTCGGCATTATCCGTCCCCCCACGGCCGGAACTGCCGGAAAAACGGTTCAATCAAAAATCATTCCGGTGGTGCCGGGTAAAGCGATGCGGATGCGCACCGGGAAAGGTATCCGCCTCGGAGAAGATGGTTGTACTCTCTTTGCTAATCTGGCCGGTAGGGTTCACAACTCGGCTTCAGGTCTGACGGTAGAAAACGTTTATACCGTCAAAGGTAATGTGGACTATCATACCGGTAACATTACGTTCAACGGGCTTGTGGAGATAACCGGGGATGTGCTGGACGGGTTTCAAGTTAATGCGACCAAAGGGATAAAAATACGTGGTGTTGTGGGCAATGCACGGCTTACGTCAAATGGAAGTATTGATATTGGTGGCATAAGTGGCGCGGGCATTGGCAGCATCTATTGCGGTGGCGACTTGACGATGAAATACTGCAACGACTCATCGGTGACGGCTGAGGGGAATATCACCGTACAAACAGAGGTGCGGAACAGTGTCATCAATTGTCTCGGAACGTTGACCATCAAGCAGGGTACTTTTTGTGGTGGGCAGTGCATCGTGCTGGCTGGCATTGAAGCGGCCAGTATTGGCTCAAAGACGGCACTGCCCACAACGGTAACCGTTGGCGTCAGCTACTATGACTACAACGAAGCAGAAAGAATCAATCGACTGCTCATCGAACTGAATGATCGCTTTATGGCAAATGCCCACAACCCGCTGGCTCTGGCCAGCTTTATGGAAGAGAGAAATAAGCTCTCTTCACAGTTACAACAGGTACACAACCACCAGTACGATACAACCAATGCCAAGGTTAACGCCCTGAAAGCGATCTACGAAAATGTCAGATTCAAACTGGGACATACGCCGTTTATAACTACCGAAGAAATCTGCGGGCCGGTTACTCTTATCAGCGATCCCGATGAAAGAACGGTAATTCAGTTGCAGATGAGCAGGTTGTCGGTGAATGCTACCCAGCTGAAAGAGGCTTTGAGACTTGAAGAACGTGCCAAGCAATTGATTCAGGACCCATGAGCATTTCTCATAAGTGTCATAGATCTAATGATAATGGCCAATCTGCACAAACATCCGCCAGAGTCCCGCAGCACCCATTAAAGCGATAATAACCCCCACCAGACGAAACATAATTTCCCGGACAGCACCGGTAATGGCACTTGAAGCGGTGCCGAACAGCAGCAAGAGCGGCAGGGTGCCAACTCCGAGGGCGGCCATAATGGCGGCACCCTTGAGGGGGGTGCCACTCCCCATGGCCACCATCAGCGGGGTGTAAACAAGTCCGCAGGGAAGCAGCCCCAACAGCATGCCAAGTGGCAGAGCCGACAGTGGTGAGGTGCCGGTGAGAAGGCGGCGGAGCGGTTTGGCAAGCAAGTGTCCCGCACCCCCTTCCAGGCTGGAGATACTGAACCATCCCAGCTTCAGTGCGGAGCCGATACCGATGAGGATAATGAAGATATTGGCACCCACGAGGAACCACCGCCCGAAGGACTTCATGGTCGGCAGGTCAAGTGACGACCCGGCCCACCCGGCCAGGGCACCGAGGAGCGCATAGGTGGAGATACGGCCGATGTTGTAGAAGAGCTGGGAGGCCACACGGGAGTTGAGGGTGCGGCAACGTCCGGTGAGGGATAACGCAGCAACCATCCCCCCGCACATGCCGATACAGTGGACACTGCCGGCCACTCCGGCCAGAAACGCCAGCCATATTTCAATCATAGTTTTTCCTTCCGGGGAGTGCTGCTGTCCTCACTCTTGTTTTCCCCCTCACTGGCCGGGAAGTCGTCGTCGAGCATCCGGTGCTTGGGGCGCTCAATATCATCAAATTCCCCCTTTTTCACCGCCCAGATAAAAAAGAGCCAACAGCCGCAGCCGAGGAAAAGCGACAGGATAATCAGGGCAATCAGTGAGTTATCTACCATCCGTGTACCTCGTAATCCTGAGGGAATTGCCTACGACACAGACCGAACTTAAGGCCATGGCCGCCGCCGCATATATCGGCGTCAGATGGCCGGTCATGGCCAGCGGTATACCGATCAGGTTGTAGATGAAGGCCCACCCCAGATTCTGCCGCACAACGGCCATGGTACGGCGGGCGATGCGGTACGCCACGGCAAGACGTTCTATGTCCGGTTTTACCAGAACCAGATCCGACGTTTCAAGGGCAATATCGGTGCCCCCTGCCACAGCACACCCCACATCGGCTGCCGAGAGTGCCGGGGCATCGTTAATGCCATCACCCACCATGAGCACGATTTCACCATCGAGACGGATTTTTTCCAGATAGTCGGCCTTGCCAGCCGGGGCAACCTCGCCGATGCCGGTGTCGATGCCAATGGCGGCGGCAATCTGGCGCACCGTCTCCGGGCGGTCGCCGCTGAGTAGAACGCTGCGAATGGAGTTTTTTCTGAAAAAGGCAACCAGTGCTGGTGCTTCCGGCAGCATACTGTCCTCTACGATCAGGGAGGCGATGGTGTGGCCGGAGCGGGCTACGAAGATAATCGACTGACCCGATGTGCAGGTAACCTCTTCCGGCAGGTCAATTACCCCCTGTGAGCGGAGGAAGGCTCCGTTGCCGACGGCAACAGCAGTATCGCCGACCAAGCCGCTGACCCCCCCGCCGGCCACTGCGGTGAGTTCGGTGCCGGTGGTAAAGGGGATGGTGTGGAGGCTCGCGTGCTGACAGATTGCCCGTCCCAGGGGATGCAGGGAGCCGCTTTCTACCGATGCCGCCAGTGAGATAACCTCTTCTGGTGTGGTGTTTCTGAAGGTGGAAACCGCGACAATGATCGGTTTACCGCAGGTGACGGTGCCGGTTTTGTCAAACACCGCCACGGTGATTCTGCTGAGACGCTCCAGAATGTCCCCCCCCTTGAAAATGATGCCGGAGGCCGCCGCCGCGCCGGTACCGGCCAGAATGGCCGTGGGGGTTGCCAGGCCGAGGGCGCAGGGGCAGGCGATGACGACTACGGCCAGTGAGGTCATGAGTGAGCTGGCCAGTCTGCCGGTGCTCGTGTACTGCCACGCAAAGGTGGTGACTGCCATAACTAGTACCGTCGGCACAAACCAGGCGGCCGCTCGATCGGCCACCCCTTGAATCGGTGCGCGACGGCTCTGGGCTTCCTCCACAAGACGGGCCACCCGGGCAATGAAGCTTTCTGACGCCGGACGGTCGCAGCGGATACGTACCGTGCCGGTGAGATTAATACTCCCGGCAATCACCCCATCGTCACGGTTCTTGACCACCGGAATTGACTCACCGGTGGCGGGGGATTCATCAACATCGGTGGAGCCCTCCACGAGGTGTCCGTCCACCGGGAAGCGCTCCCCGGCGGCCACCAGTATGAGGTCACCGGTCACCAGTTCGGCACTGTCAACGGATTCCAGTTGGTTGCCGACAAAGCGGCGAGCCGTGCCGGCCGTGAGGCTCAGGAGCCGCTCAACGCCGACGGCTGCATGGCGTTTGGCGATGTTTTCCAGAATGCGTCCCGCCAGAATCAGGGTGATAATCATGGCGGCGGTTTCATAATAGGCTTCACCACCGGCAAAGGTCGTGTAGCTGCTGAAAATGTAGGATGAAAGAGCGCCGATGGTGATGAGCAGCTCCATATTGGGGGCTCTGTTGATGATGCCGCGCCAGGCACCCCGGAGAAAGGGCCACCCCGAATAGAAAATGACCGGCGTGGTCACCAGCAGGGAAAAGTAGTGCAGATACTGTTTGGTGCCCGGCTCAATTCCCTGGAAATAGCCGGCATAGAGAGCAAAGGAGTAAGCCATCAGCTGCATGGTCAGAAAAAAAGCGGTGCCGAAGCGGATCAACAGATCTTTCCGTTCCCGGTTGGCATTTTCTTCGGCAGCTGAACGGGTAAAAGGGCGGGGGAGGTATCCCAGAAGGGCGATGCGGGAAAAAAGAGCCGACGGCAAAATTTGAGCCGGATTGAATTCTACCCGTGCCCTGCTGGTGGCGTAGTTGACCCGTACCGAAATGACACCGGGGAGATTGCCGATAATCCGTTCATTAAGCCAGACACAGCTGGCGCAGCGGATCCCCTCAATGAGAATGTCGATAACGCTGTTCCCTTCGTGTGAGTAAACAAAGCGGAGCAGGTAGGGATCATGGAACGTGTTGTGGAATGCCGCCTCACCAAGTCCCGCCTCCTGGCAATCCCGCCGGAGATAAAAATCCCCCAGCCCGGCACCGGTGATCAGCAGGTAGGCACCACGGCAGCCGGGACAGCAGAACTCCAGTAACTGGTCGTCATGCTGTTCGGTAACCACCATCCCCGAAGGAATGGGGAGGCCGCAGTGAAAGCATGTGCTGACGGAGCTGGTCAATTGAAGAGTACCACCCTGCCGGAGATCACACCACTCCCTTTGGCAACCCGGATGGTGCCACGCAGCTCACCTTGGGCAGAGG
The DNA here is from genome assembly GCA_903876875.1 of uncultured Geobacteraceae bacterium. Taxonomy (GTDB): domain Bacteria; phylum Desulfobacterota; class Desulfuromonadia; order Geobacterales; family Pseudopelobacteraceae; genus JACRCG01. The sequence goes on along the minus strand of CAIRBT010000033.1, from coordinate 16,291 downwards.
TTGGGCGGGGGGCACGATAAATACCGGGGGGTGATTCTGACAGCTGAAGCACGGTGCCGGGGGTGGTTGCACTCTGATCCAGGGAGCAGGTTGCTGCGCCCCCCGTGAGGGGGGCACCCTGTTCGTCCCGGACGGTTACCTGTATGTGTGTGCTGTCGGCAGTGGCAGCCATGACCCATTTATTGCCCGTATTGCCCGCAGTGTCATGATTTTCGGCGTAATGGAGCCCATGGCTGTAATACTCGGTGTCAACAACCCTGCTCCCCCGTTTTTTGGCAATGACAATACTGGCGACCGTGGCGGCAATGAATAGCACAAGGACACCAGTTATAATCCGTATCCAGAATTTACCCGCATCGTTTCGATGGTTATTCATCCTATAGCCTCACTGGGTGTCAAAAGGTGGTGATAAACGGAGAACCTTGAAAAACAGCATCCCGGCGAAGAATAGATTCTCCGCCGGGATGACATGATGGAAACAGCCTCAGCAGAGTCGGCTTTGAGCCGCTGCTACCAAGACATACCGTGTTACAGTGACAGTATATGCTTAACCAGCCCCTCAATCTTTTCGTGGGAGAGATCGCTCTTGAAGGAGGGCATGCCGCCGGGACGGCCATCGGTAATAGAGGTGGTTATCTCCGCAGCACTCTTGCCGAATTTAAACTCCTTGCGGGTCAGGTCGGGGCCGATGCCCCCCTTGCCATCTGCGCCGTGGCAGGCGGCACACCGCTCGGCAAACTCTTTTTTGCCAAGGGCTGCGGAATCTTCCTTGTTGGCACCCTTGTCTCCGGCAGCCGGAGCTGCCGCGGGGGGAGCAGCCGCCAGTCGTTCCTGTTTGGCTTTTTTGTTCTGGGCAAATTCAGCTTCCGAACTCCAGCCGCTGAACAGATAATAGCCCATATATGACACACCCCATATCACCAGTACGGTGAGCAGCAGCCGGAAAATCAGCGGGGATTTGGTCTCAACCCGGTAGTGGATTCCATCATAATCCTTATTCTCATCAGACATGAAAAACCTCCTGTGTAGTGTGCTAAGTGAAGCCTGTCGTGGTGCGATGGGACGAGTGTCTGCTTACTCGTCGTCCATCATCCGGAACTTGGGGCTTTCACCCCGGAGACGTTCCTTTTTGCTGTAAGTCCGTGCGACGATGACCACGAAGATGATAAACATCAGAAAGGTCACGCCAAGATAATACACGCTGGCCAGTTCCATGTCAGTGAGCCTGCCGTGACTTGAGGAACGAAGCGACTTTCCAGATACGATCCTTGCCGAGTGAATCGCCAAAGGCAGGCATACCACCAGCTGGAATACCGCCGAAGAGTGTCTTGAAGATGTAGGAATCTGGCTTGTCCATGTCCGCAAGGGATGGGCCAACGCCCCCTTTGAGGTCGGCACCATGGCACTGGGCACACTCTTTTTCGTAGATCGCCTTGCCTTCGGGCAACACAGTTTTGTTGTCAAGGAAGGGGTTTTTCAGGTCACCCAGCACGGCGGCCTGAGCCGACTTACGCCAGGGAATGTCACTGCCCAGTTTTTGCAGATAGGCAACCATGGCATCCAGTTCGCTTTTGCCCGTAAGGGCAGCAAGCTCTGCCGGCGTAGAGGGGAATTTCAACGCCTTCATTTTCTTCTCGGTCAGGCTGGTATCCAGTGGCCGCTGCAGAAAGGCGTACTTCGGCATGTTGGAACGGGGTACCATGGACTGGGGGTCAACCATATGTTTGAGGTGCCAGGCATCCGGATATTTGCCGCCAATGCGGGCAAGATCCGGGCCGGTGCGGCGTGAGCCCCAGAGGTGTGGCTGGTCGTAGATGAATTCACCAACCTTGGAGTACTCACCATACCGTTCAACATCGGCAAGCAGGGGGCGTACGGTTTGGGTATGGCAGTTGTTGCACCCTTCACGAATGTAGATATCCCGTCCTTCAAGTTGCAGAGCGGTATACGGCTTGACCTCGGCAATTTTCAGCTTCGGATCATTAATCCATTTGAAGGGAGCTATCATGGTTACGGCGGTGCCGATTAAAATGACCACGGTAGCAAGGAGCAGGAATATGACTGGTTTCTTTTCGAGCATGATATCTCCTTTCTCAGGCTTTCTTGATGGCGGCATTCGTAGAATTGCCGTTGACGGTCTTGACGATGTTATAGACGAAGATCAGCATACTGACAAAATAGATGATGCCGCCAAAAGCCCGGCCATACCAGTAGGGGTACATTTCCACCAGGGTCTCCATGAAGCTGTAGTGGAGGCTGCCATCGCTGTTGGTAGCGTTCAGCATGGTTGCCTGCTGAACACCGGCGATCCACATGGTAATGGAAAAAATCAGCTGACCGGTTACCGCCAGCCAGAAGTGGAGGTTTACCAGCGGGATGCTATAAATTTCCTTGCCATAAATCCGTGGTACCACATAGTAGATGGAGGCAAAGATAATCAGCGATACCCAGCCCAGGGTGCCCATGTGTACATGGCCTGGAACCCAGTCCGTATAGTGAATAAAAGCGGAGAAGGTACGTACCGCCTGGGAAGGCCCCTGGATGGTCTGCAAGCCGTAGAAGGTAATGCCGAAAATGAAAAACTTGACCAGATAGTTTTCCCGCATCTGGTGCCATTGACCATTCATGGAGAAATAACCGTTAAATACCGACGCCCACGACGGGGCAATCAGCATGACGGAAAATGCCATGGCCAGGGTCTGAACCCAGTCGGGAACCGGAGTCCACAGCAGGTGGTGGGCACCGGTCCAGAGGTACATGAAGATAAGACTCCAGAAGGCGATAACCCCCATGCGGTGGCTGTAAATCGGCACGCCGGTTGACTTGGGAAGGAAGTAGTAAAAGAGAGCCAGGGGAGGTGCGGTCAACACCATGGCCACGGCATTATGGCCGTACCACCACTGCACGTTCGCATCGTTGGCTCCGGCGTAGGCCGAATAGGACTTGGTCAGGGAAACCGGGATGCCGGCATTATTAACCAGGTAGAGCACCGCAACCCCGATGAGGGCAGCCATGATGTACCAGAGCGAGATGTACATCTGCTCTTCTTTACGCTTGATGATGGTCATGATGATATTGATGCTGAAGATGACCCAGAGCACTACGATCAGGAGGGCGATGGGCCACTCAAGTTCGGCATACTCCTTGGAACGGGTCATGCCGAGCATCAGCGTCACCGCTGCCGAAGCGATGATGACGTTGAACAGCCAGAGTTGGAACTTGGCCAGGCCCGGACTCCAGAGCTTGGTCTTGGTCAAGCGCTGGGTAACGTAGATGAAAAATGCCATGAAACTGCCCACGCCCCAGCCGAAAATACCGGCGTTGGTGTGAATCGGCCGCAGTCTGCCGTAGGACAGGTAGGGGGGGAGATTCAGTTGCGGGTACGCGAGCTGTAGTGAGATAACCACACCCAGCAACACAGCAACAACGCCCCATACGAGGCTCCAAGTGATGAAGCCCTTTACGACCTCATCGGCATAGCCTTCCTTCTGATTCATGATGTCCTCCTTGTGAAGAGATGTGACGCTACCAGTGATCTGGTATAAAACTAACAGTGACTGCATATCCATACCTGATTTATCAACAACAGGATAAATAGGATAGCATAGGTCGCCTTATAGGCAGAACTGTATACAGTTGTCAATAAAAATGTTCAAAGTTCATTGGTTCCACATAATTTTGTCATCATTGACGACAGGGTAAGCGGTGGCGGCACAGTTACTGCATGATTGACATATGGTCAAAATGAACCTATTCTGGAAAGCGGCTGTGGAGCATGTGCCAAACTTTAAACTATTGGATCAGTAATGGCCGTAACAACTGACATTCGGCAACAGGTTTTCGATCTCGTCTCCCGCAACTCGAGTCTCTCTTTTGTGACCGCAGAGGAGCAGCCCGGTCGCGTCAGCAGCTTGACGCCGGGGCAGCGGGTCAGTGCCGAGATTATAGCACCAATGCCCAATAACCGCTACCAGGTGCGGGCCGGCAGCGATTATTTTAATCTGGAGCTGCCGATGGCGGTGCGGGTCGGCCAGCGGGTTGAGATGACCTTTGTCTCCGGCGATCCACGCTCCACTTTTGCCATTGCCCGTCCGGTGCCGGTTGCACCTCCGGTAAGTCTCTCCGATGCCTCACGTCTGCTCAGTCTGCTGGTGAGCAATGGCCAGGCTGACGATCCACAGATGCGGGCGTCACTCCAGAATATTGGCGACATGTTGCGCCGTTCTTCCGGTGAATCGGCCGTTCTGGCACATCTGCTTGATGAGGCACTGGTCTACGGGGGGAAACAGGAACCGACCACGGCCGGTTCCCCCGGCGTGGTGACCACCCGCTCCGGCCAGCTCGCCCTTGACACCTTTGAAGCCACCGCTTCCCGCATTTTAAAAAATATTGCCCAGGACTCCCGGTTTACGTTGGTGGAAGCTGCCAACTCGCCGGTGAGCCCCTTGCCGCTCAAGCCGGGGCAGGAGGTTAACGGCACCATCATCGGCACACTGCCGGGGGGGAGGGCTTTTGTACAGGTTGCCGGTGAGACGTTGGAGTTGTCCCTTCCCCAAAAAATGGCACCGGGGGATATACTTCGGCTCACCTTTATCGCGTCCGAACCAAAGCCGGTCTTTGCCTTCGGTCGCCAGATACCGGATAGTTTCCCGCCAGTATTGAGTGAAGCGGGACGCTGGTTGAGTGTGCTTGAACATAGTGAGGGGGGGATCTCCGAACAGCAATCATATGTGTTGGAGCGTCTCAACACCGTACTGCAAAACCTGCCTCCCGACTCCCCCGCCTTCAGCGCCATCAACGAGGATCGACTCACCTATTCCCGCAGCACGCTGCCGACTGCTGCGACCACGCCGTCGGCCGATGGAGCCGCTCCGCTCCCTTCAGGCAATGGTATCGTCCTCTCCGATGATATGGCTCGCCTGTTACAGGCGGTTATCAAGGGGAATCGTTTGGTGTTGCTGGAGAGCCTTACCCAACAGGCTGCGGCCAGTCCCTTTCAGCCGGGGCAACAGCTGAAGGGGGATGTGCTGGCACTGCTGGGAGGACGTGCCACGGTGCAGGTTGCCGGCCAGATGTTGGAATTTCTTACGCCGCGCGGCATAAAAAGCGGCGATCTGATTACCCTGTACTATATCAGCGATGAGCCCCGTCCGACCTTTTTGATGGCTCGTTTCGGAACGTCAACGGAGGGGCGCGTCAGTGAAACGGGGCGCTGGTTGAGTGGTTTTCTGGGGGAGGCCTCGGCAAAGATTTCTGCCCAGGCTACGTTGAGCATTCTGAAAACGGTGCTGACCGGACCCACCTCAGATGCAACACTGCTTGGTACTCTTCTGCAAAGTCGGCTGCGGGAGAGTGGCCTTTTTTACGAGTCCCACCTGGCCCGCTGGTTTGGCGGCGACTATGCATTGGGTGACATCCTCAAAGAGCCCCAGGGGTTGTTGTCTGCCCGTCTTGCCCGTACTGATGGCCAGGTGCCGCTGCCCGGCGGTGTGCCGGGTGCTGTCGATCCCCGCTCCGGACTTGAGGAGGCAATAAAGGGGGTCTTTGGCCGGGGCACTGGTGAGGGGAGCCACGAGGGGATTGCCGATGGCCGGACGTTGCCGATAGTCGGTGAGCAACTCCACTCGTTGCAGACCGGGCACCTGTTGCTTCGGGGTGACCTGTTTCCGGGGCAGAAGCTGGAATGGTCCGTTGTGGAGCGGGATGGGGCACGCAACAGGGCCGGTGTCCGGGAACGGAGCTGGGAAACCGCCGTTTCTCTCAATCTTCCCCATTTAGGGGGGGTAGGGGCGCGGATCGTGCTGGACGGCAGCCGACTTTCGGTGAAATTTTCCGCCGAACAGGCCACCACCGTTGCGGTGCTTGAGGGGGGTCGGGAGCGTTTGCACGAACAGTTGGCAGGGGCGGGATTGACCACGGCGGAGATGAGTGTTGCCCATGTCGTTACCTACTGACCGGGAGCGGAGAGCCGCTGCACTCTCCTACAAGCAGGGGTACTACGCTCCGGTTGTGGTCGCCCGTGGTACGGGGGTGGTTGCCGAGGCGATCATAGCCTGCGCCCACGAGGCCGGTGTCTATGTCCACGAATCGCCGGAACTGGTGAAGATGCTCATGCAGGTGGATTGTGATCAGCATATCCCCCCCGAACTGTATCGGGCGGTTGCTGAAGTACTGGTCTGGCTGCACTGGCTGGAATGTCAGAAAAAATAATTCTCATGGGGAGGAATCAATGCAGATTAAATTTGGTACTGACGGCTGGCGGGGCATTATTGCCCGTGAGTTTACGTTTGAAAACTTGTCGCGGGTTGCCCAGGCGACCATGGACTACCTGAATCGGGACGGCAGCGGGGCAAAGGGGCTTATTATCGGCCATGACCGGCGTTTTTTGTCCCGGGAATTTGCCAAGCGGGTGGCGGAAGTGGCGGCTGGCAACGACATTCACGTCAAATTGACGGAGGATTACGCACCGACTCCGGCTGTTTCCTGGGCCGTACGTGAAAGTGGTGCCGGAGCCGGTATCATGATTACTGCCAGCCACAACCCACCGGAATATAACGGTTTCAAAATCAAAGAGTCCTTTGGAGGTTCCGCCTTGCCCCATACCACCAAAGTCATCGAGGAAATTGTTGCCTATAACCAGCTGAACGACCGCCGCATTATTGCACTCCCCTACGATGAAGCGGTGCAAAAGGGGCTCATAGAGCTGTTTGACCCCAGTGAAGGCTATTTTCATCAGATAGGTCGCTATGTGGATCTTGAGCTGATAGCCCGTTCGGGTGTCACTGCCGTTGTGGATCCCATGTTTGGTGCCGGTACCGGCTATATTTCCCGGTTGCTGCCGACGATTACCGAAATTCATACCGAAGCCAACCCCTCCTTTGGTGGCCTTCCCCCCGAACCGATTGGGCAGAACCTGCAGGAATTATCCACTCTGCTCAAAAAGGGTGCCTATCAGGTCGGACTTGCTCTGGACGGTGATGCTGACCGGATCGGTGCCGTGGACGAGCAGGGTGAATTTTTCTCATCTCACTGCATTTTTACGGTTATTCTGCGGCATCTGCTGGAGTACAAAAAATTGACCGGCGGGGTGGTCAAAACTGTGTCAACCACCCGCATGGTCGATCTGTTGGCAGACAAATTCGGCCTTAAGCTCTATGAAACCCCCATCGGCTTCAAGCATATTTGCGAACTGATGCTCAAACATGACATTCTCATGGGGGGAGAAGAATCGGGAGGACTGGGGGTTAAGGGGCATATCCCGGAACGGGACGGCATTTTGCTCGGCCTGCTGCTGCTGGAAGCGGTGGCGGTCAGTGGCAAAGGACTGCGTCAGTTGCTGGACGAAACCATGGACGATATCGGGCACTTCTCTTATCGTCGCATTGACCGGCATATTGATGACGGTGCAAAAAAGGAGCTGATCGAGCGACTTCGCACAAACCCGCCGGTGACGATTGACGGGCAGCGGGTAGCCGCTACCAATTTCAGTGATGGCTTCAAATTCATTTTTGACAACGGGGACTGGCTGTTGATACGCCCCTCAGGAACCGAGCCGGTGCTGCGTCTATACAGCGAAGCCGGTGATCTTGATCAGGTTGAACGCTTCCTCCGACAGGCAATAATTATTGCCGGGTGTTGATTATTATTTCCATTAATTGAAAAAGATTTTTGTTGATTGTCACAACACAGTTGCACTGGCGAAAAAAACAGTTATAATCCGGTGGCTGCACCACATAATTAAAAACGGGCGTTAACTACAATAATCACATTATCCATATTTTTATGGAAAACCACGAAAGGAGCACACTGCTATGGCAAACATTCTGATTGTTGACGATTCATCCACCATGCGTAAAATTATTTCGAGGTCGCTCCGTCAGGCGGGACTGGCTGTTGACGAAATCTTTGAGGCGGGCGACGGCATTGAGGGGCTTTCCGTTATTGCCTCCGGTAAAACCATTCATCTGATCCTGTCGGATATTAATATGCCGAACATGGATGGCCTGGAATTCGTCAAAGCGGTACGTGCCAATGGCAACCCGACACCCATCGTCATGATCACGACGGAAGGTGGCGAGGAAATTATTGCCGAAGCCATTTCAAGCGGTGCCAGTGATAGTATCAAAAAACCCTTCACCCCGGACCAGCTCCAGCAAAAGCTGGGGGGACTTCTATGAGTCTAAACCCGGACATCTCTCAGATTACCAATTTCACTGAAGAGTTGATTGCCGAGTATGTAATCAGTGCCACACGGGACGTGTTCTCCACCATGGTTATGATGGACGTAAAGGGGGACTTCCCACTCACGGAACCGGTGCACCGTTTTAAATGCAGTATCACCGGAATGGTCGGCTTTGCCGGTTCCTATTCCGGTGTTATCTCCATTCATTGCCCCGTTGAACTGGCACAGCTGATTACGTCAAATATGCTTGGTGTTGAGTGTGATGAAGTAAACGATGACTTAAATGATGCCATTGGTGAAATTGCCAATATGCTGGGAGGGAGCGTGAAGAGCGTCCTCTCCAAAGGCGGGCTTGACGTGAAACTCTCCATACCGACGGTTATTTCGGGTGAGGATTACACGGTCAATTCTCTCTCCGACAGTGATTGTGTGGTCGTTCCGTTTACTGCTGAAGGCAGAACCCTGCTTGTGGGACTTACACTAAAGAAGGAAGACTGAAAATCCGATGGATGGGTATACCAATCTATACGGGATGCTGGAAACGGCACTCAAGCAGGCCGGCGAAGAGAGCGGCATGCTTCTGGGGCAGGATTTGTCCATCGCCCTTGCCGACTCCCTGTCCACCAATAAAAGCTCCTATTTTGGTGGGATGGAGGATGGTTGTTTTGTTCTGGGGGTAGGTTCGGGAGAGGCCTATCCGGGGCAGTTCTTTCTGGTGTTTTCCCTGCGGGATGCCATCGTACTGAGCAGTATTCTGCTCGGTATACCGCCGGCACGTATCCAGGAGAAGAAGCGACTTTCCATTATTGAAAACGATGACATAGATGCGTTTTCCGAAATTGCCAACATGGTTAACGGAGCGCTCAATACTGTTTTTCAGGGGGGGCTTCCCAATAAAGTCCGGCTTAAGTTACTGCCGCCGAAAAAGTATATTCCGGAAATTGATGAACTAACTTCCGAATCTCCGTTGCCCGACGGGGATTATCTCATGTTCCGCTCCCGGCTTGAAATGCCGGGACAGGAGATGAACTGCCTCGACATATTGATGCCGCTTTCACTGGCGAACAGTTTCGATCCCCAGCCGGTTGCCGAAGCACCGGGAGCGGAGGCCGATTCTGGCGGTTCACCGGCACAAGACGGTTCCGGTGGAGCGGACGATGATGCTGAAACGTCCGTATCTGCGGCCCCCGGCGTTGACAGTATCATTGTGCTTGAAGATGATGAAGATCAGCGCAAGCTAATGATCGACATGGTCGCCTTTACCGGGTATCAGGTGGCCGAAGGGACGCTTAATGCCGATCTCAAGGAGCTCTTTGCGGGGCGAAACGTCAAGATGGTTCTCATTGGCTCACAGGATGCCGATGATCGTGAGCTGGCGGTTTGCATAAAGGTTAACGCCATCCGTCAGGACTCTCCGCCGCCGATTATCATGAGTGCCGAGTGCTGGACACGGACCGCCGTCCTGAAGGCACTGAAGTACGGAGCCCGTGACATTATTATCAAGCCCTTTGATAAAGATGATGTGACGGCAAAAGTGCAGCGCTACTGCAAGATTTAACGCTGTCAGCAGGTGGGATACCCACCGGGTCATGTGTACTAACTTCCGATATGGCTTGGCTCCCGCTTCAGGGACAGGCGGGTACGGGTATGGGTCAAGCTCCTGTTTCACACACGGTTACCGGACGGAGTTTTTGTCGGGCTGCTTTCGTAGTGCTGCTGCATATCCTTGCGATTGTAGCGGTAACGCCTGGTTGTGCAACGGCATCACTGCCAATTAATCATCTGTATCGCATAGAAATTCTGCCGGAAAAAGATTTTACCCGTATTACCATTCGCCTTGCCGACTCCCCCAACTACCAGCTTTCCGCCATTCCGGGTAACCGTCTACGCGTGGTCATGCGCGGCACCAGTGGCACCCTCTTCAAAAAATTTCGCAGATACTCCGATAAAAATATTGGCGGACTCGTACTGAAAACTCGCGGCAATGATCTGCTGGTTACTTTTCAAATCGCCCGGAGCGCCGGTTGGCGCGATCTTTCCCGATCGGACGTTACTGCCATTACCGTTGATGTGGGAGTCCCCTTTAAGCCGGGTGTACCACACCCCTCCCTGGCGGGGCGCGAAAAAATCTGGAATGGTGTTGAAAAACTGGTGAGGGATTTTGATCCTCCCCTCAAATCGGAGATCCCTTTTACGCCAACTGACCGGCAAATTCTCGCTAACTTTCTCGGTGAAGAGGAACAAAAGCAGTTCATGGCCGCCGAATCGGCACTCTATAAAGGGCAGTTAACTGAGGCCGAAACTCTGTTCACCCAGTTTTCAACCCGCTCTGCACCGATTCGTGCCCTGGCACTCTATCGGTTGGCGGAGGTCTGGTATAAACTGCAGAAATATCCCCAGGCCCTGGCCACATTTCGGGAAGCTGAAAAACTGTGGCCTGCCTATCTCAATTTAAATCCGGGGGTCACCTTCTATTACGGCGATAGCATAGCCCGCAGCGGGGAGCTGGCAACCGCCCGCACTCTGCTGGCCTCTCTGGTGGCACGGTTGGCCGATAAGGCTTTTTCACCAGCACTTCTGGTGCGTCTCGGGGATATCATGGCTCGCCAGGGTCATGAACCGGAAGCGCGGGCACTCTACCGGAATGTGGCTGAAAACTTCAAGACACACAAAGCGTGTCAGATGGCGTTGATGCGGGTGGCTGACAGTGAATTTCTGCAGACCACTCCCTGGAATTACCGCTCTGTCAGCGATGTCTATCTGAATGCCTCCCTGCATAGTGGCGATCTTGATATGCGCGAGGAGGCTCATTTCAAGTATGTGCTGCTGGAATCAATGCATGGTGAGGCCGGGGGGGCACTCCAGCAGGTAATGTCGTTCCAGCGTAAATTTCCGCGCGGCGTCTATGTCGCGGTAATCCGAACCATCAGGGAAGTACTGGTTGCCGAAGTATTTCGGAAAACTGATTGGAAAAGTGATGCCTCAGCGCTGGTCAGATTTATGGATGAACAACATGAATATCTGACCGGTTGTGTGGAACAGCCCGGTTTTCTCGCCACGCTGAGCCGTGCCTACACGGAAGCGGGGCGGCCGATTGAGCTGGTTCGGCTGCTGTCTGCGTTGGTAGACCGGGTATGGGCGGCACCCATTGCGCCGGAATTGTACCTCTGTATTATCGATAACGCGGAACTTATCGGCGATACGGCCACCACCGAACGGATGATGAAAACTTTTATTTCCCGGTTCCCTGCCCATCAACAATCCCGGATGATCACGGAGCGTCTTGGCGGGTCCTATTTCGCAGCAGACAAGCATCAACAGGTCAAGGGGGCATTGCTCTGGCTCCTTAACAAAGGTGAGCATGCACAACGTGCCGAGAGTTACTACAAGCTGGGGCGTTCCCTCTGGTCCCTGCAACAGTACGGGCAGGCGGCCAAAGCCATGGATCTTTTTCTGCTCTCTGCCGCCGGCCGCAATCCACAATTGCTGCCGGACGCCTATTTTATCGACGGCTCATCCCGTGAGAGTGCGGGGGATCAAAAAGGGGCGTTGCGTATTTATGAAGCCGCTCTCAAGCTGGCAGACAACCCCCGGAGTGAGGAGTTTATCTACCGGGCTGCCCAAAGTAATCTGAAAGAAAAAAAATCTGCACGCGCCCGCGTGTTGTTCGGGCAACTTGCGAAAAACGGTAAGGATGCCGACTGGCAGAAACTTGCCCAGCAGGCACTGGCCGATATGGACGCAAAACCCCCCTCCCGCTGATTGTCGTGTCAATAGTCTGACTCTGTCAAAAATATGGCTAAATCCGGCTTGTGGTTTCCTCTGTCTCCCGTGATCTGCTGAGCCGATTAAAAACAATTTATTACACAAAATAATGGTAAGTTCTTTAGAGCAATCTAAGAAGTATTCTCAAATCAAAGTCTGCCAATTGGTATAATGTATTGTTTTTGTGTTGCTAAGGTGCCCGTTATGCCCTGTCCTCTCTCGGAGGGTGGCCATTTTGGTGGACACATTCTTTGTGGCGGCATGGTTTTTGCAAGTTCAGATGCCCGGAGGTATCTACTATGCGTATTGATGGTATTTTCAGTAACACAGTTGATCTGTTGGGGAAAAGCATCGATCTACGGGCAAAAAATCAAAATCTCATTGCAGCGAACATTGCTAATGCTGAAACCCCGAACTATATCCCTAAAACGTTGCAGTTTGAGTCGGAGTTACAGGGGGCGATGAAAAATGACCGGGCTGGCGATTATCCGTCATCGGCGGTAAATATGGATCTGGCTACCGCCCAGGTTGAGGGGGGGCGCTCTTCGGTACACAAAGTTACCGGCAAGGTAGTGGATACCCCCTCCAAGCAGGTGGGACGGGATGGGAATGCCGTTGAGGTTGAAACCGAGATGGGCAAAATGGCGGAAAACCAGATCATGTTTAATGCCTCCGTCCAGATGCTGTCAAAAAAATTCGAAGGATTGCGAACGGCAATCAAGGGGGCGCTCTAAATGGACTTTTTCAGTTCTATGAACGTGAGTGGCTCGGCTCTGGCGGCAGAGCGGACGCGCATGAACCTCATTTCCAATAATCTGGCCAATGCCACAACCACCCGTACACCGGAGGGGGGGCCTTACAAGCGTAAGGATGCCGTCTTTGAAGCAACCCTGCCCGAGGGGAAATTCAACAGGCTGGTGAAAGATGCCGTTGCCCAGCAGGCACGACAGGTTGAGGTCGTTAAAATCGTGGAGGACACAAATCCCCCCCGTCTACAGTACGATCCGGGTCACCCCGATGCCAATGCCCAGGGGTATGTGGCCTTTCCCAATGTCAATGTTGTTGAAGAAATGGCAGATATGATCAGTGCCACCCGCTCCTACGAAGCAAATGTGACGGCGGTTCAGGCGGCGAAAGCCATGGCGATGAAAACTCTTGAAATAGGCAAGTAGGGGGATAGGTTATGGAAATCTCAGGCATAGAAAGTGGCATTGGACTGTCAAAAGCTTTTCCGGTGGCGGACAAAGATAATTCGTCGACCGTTTCCGGTGCCGGTAAATTTTTCAGCGAGCTGGTATCCAAAGTAAACGATATGCAGGTAAAATCAGATAAGTCGATTCAGGGTTTGGCAAGTGGAGAGAACAAAAATCTCCATGAGGTAATGATTGAAGTTGAAAAGGCGAGTATCTCTTTTCAGTTCATGACACAGGTTCGTAACAAAGCTCTGGATGCCTATCAGGAAATCATGCGTATGCAGGTGTGATGTCCGTCTGTTTGGAATACGTAACAAACTTCACATGAAAGGAACGCATTCTTCCCAATGCCAGAAGGAATACGCCGACTCATAGAACCTTTTCTCGCCCTTTCACCGGGGAAGCAGATGCTGACCGTTGCGGTGGCTTTTCTGTCTGCGCTGGCTTTTGCCATTCTTATTTTTGTGGCAAACCGCACCGACTATCGGCCGCTTTTTACCAATCTCAGCACAGAAGATGCCGGAGAAATCGTCAAAAAACTGAAGGATTCCAAAACACCCTACCAGATAACCGCCGATGGCAAAGGGGTTCTGGTCCCCTCCGACAAGGTGTACGAGCTTCGCCTTACCCTGGCAACGGAAGGGATTCCGCAAGGTGGTGGGGTCGGTTTTGAACTCTTTGACCGGAAGATGAATTTCGGCGTGACGGAGTTTGCCCAAAAACTCAATTACCAGCGAGCATTGCAGGGTGAATTGTCCCGTACTATCTCCCAACTGGTCGGGGTGGAGCAGGCGCGGGTGCATCTGGTTATCCCGGAAAAATCACTGTATCGTAATAATGAAAAACCTCCCACGGCATCCATCGTTATCAAGATGAAGTCCAGTCGCAATCTGCAAGACTCGGAAGTACAGGGGGTTGTGCATCTGGTGTCGGCCTCGGTGGAGGGGTTAGACCCGGAGCATGTGTCGGTGCTTGACAATCGGGGCAAAATATTGAGCAAGGGGGGGAGCAGCGATCCCACGTCCCGCATGACCAGTGCCATGCAGGAATCCCAGCGTTCTTACGAAAAAAATGTTGAAGAGCGGCTCCAGACCCTGCTTGACCGCATCGTTGGCGGGGGTAAATCGGTGGCTCGGGTGACAGCAACCTTCGATTACAAACAGGTTGAGCGTGTTGAAGAAAAGTTTGACCCTGAAAGTATCGCCGTCAAGAGTGAACAGCGGACGGAAGAGAAGGGTGCCACGACCACCAATAGTCAACAGGTGGCGGGGGTACAGAATAATCTGGCACGGAATAATGGTGGCGGAGCCGGCAGTACCTCGGGGGGTGGCTCAAAGAATGATGAAACGCTGAGCTATGAAGTGAGTCGCTCAACGGCGAAAATAATTGAACCGGTCGGTGCCTTGAGCAAAATCTCGGTTGCCGTGCTGGTGGATGGAAAATATGAAGCACCTCCGGTAACCAAAGAGGGACAGGTTGCCAAGTCAAAATATATCCCCCGCTCGGCCGATGAACTTCAAAAAATTGAGACATTGGTCAAAAGTGCGGTCGGTTTTAATGGTGAACGGGGAGATCAACTGAGTCTCCAGAATATTCCCTTCCAGGATACGGATGAGGTGGGAACCAGTGAAATCCCCAAATGGTGGACCAATCCGGTAATCATGTCGTTTGGCAAAAATCTCCTGGTCGGCATCGGCTTTCTCGTGTTGATTCTGTTTGTGATCCGCCCCCTGCTGGCGTCGTTGCGCGTTGGCAAACGGCAGGCCAGTGGTGAAATTATAGAGCAGTTTGGTGCCGGGGGGGCGGAACAGCTCACCGCTTCTGACCGGGCTCTCATAGAGGTGCAGATGGCTGAGCAGAAAACCCTGATTGAACAGGCAAAGAATGATCCCTATCAGGTAGCCCAGATTTTACAAAACTGGGTTTCTGAAGATAAATAATTAAAGTTACTTAATGCTAGTATAAATAAAAAGGAGCACCATGACAGGTTCAGAACGGGCTGCTATTTTATTGCTCTATCTTGGCCATGATGTAACGGGCAGGGTTTTTGAGCATCTTGACGACACTGAGATAAAGAAAATAAGCAAGAGTATGGGGTCCCTGGGCCATGTGTCACGGGAGACGATTCTTGAGGTGGTCTCTGACTTTACCACGGTTATCGACCCGGAAGCCGGCATGTTTTCCCAGGGGGATGAGTTTGTCCTGAGAATTCTTGAAAAGGCACTTGGCCCTGAAAAAGCACACATGCTGATGGGCGAGTTACAGGCCTCCAGTTACGGTGACTTGATTGATATTCTGGCTAATATGGATTCAAAAACCATTGCCAACTTTCTCTCGCAGGAACATCCCCAGACCATTGCGGTGATACTTGCAAAATTAAAATCAAAACAGACCAGTGAAATTATCAGCTTTCTTCCCCAGGAACTGCAGGCGGAAGTTGTGCTGCGTATCGCCGATGTTGATCAGGTGTCACCTGACATTCTGAAAGACATTGATGAAGTGATGAAGCGGGAAATCCAGGCCATGGGGGGCACCCAGCGGTACAAGGTTGGTGGCATTGACAAGGTGGTTGATATGTTCAATCACTTTGAGCGAAGCAAGGAAAAACAGATCCTTGATAAACTTGATGTCCTCAGTCCGCCCCTTTCGGAAATTATTAGAAAGCACCTCTTTACCTTTGAGGATGTCTTTGCCCTGGACGATCGGAGTATTCAGTCGGTTATGCGGGAAGTCTCTAATGATACGCTGACGCTGGCCATGAAAACCTCACCCGATGAGGTTAAGGACAAGATCTTCAAAAATATTTCCAGCCGTGCTGCTGATATGATTAAGGAAGACCTTGAGGTAATGGGTCCGGTGCGTCTGTCGGATGTTGAAAAAGCCCAGAGTGAGATCATAAAGATCGTCCGCAAGATGGAAGAAGAAGGGAAAATAGTGCTCGCCGGTCGGGGAGGCGAGGATGTCCTCGTCTAAGATCATCAAACAGGCGATTCAGGACAACGGAATCGTCGAGTACAGTTTCAGAACCATTGGTAATGCCGGGCTGTTGCCGGTAGCTGAAAAACGAACATCGGAATTTGTTTCGACTGCAGAGCAAGGCTCAACAGGTTTTGTGCCGATGAAGATGTTTCAGGGGCAAGAGGAACAGGAG
>CAIRBT010000032.1 GCA_903876875.1 uncultured Geobacteraceae bacterium | reverse complement strand
CGCAATGCACAAAGCTGAGCGAGAACGCCACCAATCTGTCCGCCACCGATAAGCGAAATCTTTTTACGAGCCATACTTTGTTACCTCCTCTTTTATTTTGGTAAAATAAGGCAGGGAGTGAATCCCAGCCCCTGCTGACTGCATCTACATATTTTCAATCAGTGCATCGGCAAAACCTGAGCAGGAAAGCAACGTAGCCCCCTGCATCATCCTCTCGAAATCGTAGGTAACCCTCTTCTGACCAATGGTCCGCTCAAGGGTTTTTACGATTAGATCGGCAACTTCCTGCCAACCGAGATACTCAAACATCATGACACCGGACAGTATAACAGAACCGGGGTTCACTTTTTCAAGGTTGGCATATTTAGGGGCGGTGCCATGGGTTGCTTCAAATATGGCATGGCCCGTTTCATAATTGATATTCGCTCCGGGGGCAATGCCGATTCCCCCCACCTGAGCTGCCAGAGCGTCAGAGAGAAGGTCCCCCTCCAGGTTCATGGCGGCAACGACATCGAACTCCTTTGCCCTGGTCAACACCTGTTGCAGGGTGATATCGGCAATGGTATCCTTAATCAGCAACAGTTTTTTGTACTGACCGCTACCATGGGTCGGCAGCAGTGTGAGTGCCGCCAGTACCTCGTTACAAATCCCCTCCTGCTGGCGGGGTGACATCATATCATAGCCCGGATCAATCATCCGCGCATTTTCTTCAACCGAAAGGGGTGAATTACGATCCTGATTGCTGATTATCCACGATTCCCGCTCTGTAACCACCCGTGAACGAAACTCCGAGGTTGCCAGAGCGTATCCCCAATCCTTGAAAGCACCTTCGGTGAATTTCATTATATTGCCCTTGTGGACAATAGTCACTGATTTTCTCTTGTGAGTAAGGGCGTACTGGATTGCGGCACGTACCAACCGTTCGGTCCCACATCGTGAAATCGGTTTGATACCGATTGAAGAGCTATCAGGAAAACGGATGGTGCTGACCCCCATTTCATTAATGAGGAAATCAACCATCTTTTGACATTCCGGCGTGCCGGTCATCCACTCGATTCCCGAATAGATATCTTCACAGTTTTCCCGAAAAATCACCATATCGACATCTTCAGGTTTTTTCACCGGTGTGGGGACACCACGAAAATAACGGATTGGCCTGAGACAGGTGTAGAGATCCAACAACTGACGAAGAGCCACGTTAAGTGAACGTATCCCCCCCCCGATCGGTGTGGTCAGCGGCCCTTTGATACCGACCAGAAACTCACTGAAGGCCTGCACCGTTTCATCGGGTAACCACGCTTTGTCACCCATCTGATCGCGAAAACGGTTAAACGGTTTCTCGCCGGCAAAGACCTCCATCCAGCTGATCCGCTTGCTGCCGCCGTAGCATTTGGCTACGGCGGCATCAAAAACACGGACAGAAGCTTTCCATATATCTATGCCGGTACCATCCCCCTCAATATAGGGAACTACGGGATTGTCCGGCACGTGTAACACACCGTCCGCTCCCATGGTAATCTTCTCCCCTGAAGGAACTGTCACGTAGGTATATGGCATTACATCCGCTTCCGTGGCTGTAACAAATTGTAAAAGAGCAATGCAGAACTACTGTTAGACAATTGCGTCAACGATTGCGTTCAGAGTAGCACTTGGCCGCATTGCCTGTGACGCCTTGTCGAAGTTCGGCAGGTAGTAGCCACCAAGATCAACCGGTTTGCCCTGGGCAGCAAGCAATTCTTCATTGATTTTTGCTTCATTGGCAGCAAGTAGCTCAGCAACTTTGGCAAAGTTTGCCTTCAGATCCAGATCAACGGTCTGCTCAGCAAGAGCCTCTGCCCAGTAGAGTGCCAGGTAGAAATGACTGCCACGGTTGTCAATCTGACCAACCTTACGGGCTGGCGATTTGTTGTTGTCGAGGAATTTGGCAATTGCTTTATCAAGTGCATCAGCCAGAATCTGTGCCTTGCCGTTTTTGAACGATACGGCCAGATGCTCAAGGGAAGCGGCCAGTGCGGAGAATTCACCCAGTGAATCCCACCGCAGGTACCCTTCCTTCACGAACTGCTGTACATGTTTCGGAGCAGAACCGCCGGCACCTGTTTCGAAGAGACCACCGCCGGCCAGCAGTGGCACAACGGACAGCATTTTGGCACTGGTACCCAGCTCAAGAATCGGGAACAGGTCGGTCAGGTAATCACGCAGAACGTTACCGGTGACGGAGATAGTGTCCTTACCTTCGCGAATCCGATCCAGGGAGAATTTCATGGCATCAATCGGTGTGAGGATTTTGATTTCCAAACCGGTAGTATCATGATCTTTCAGGTATGTTTCAACTTTGGCAATGATGTTGGCATCGTGGGCACGTTCCTTATCAAGCCAGAATATGGCAGGTGCACCGGTTGCCTTGGCGCGGTTAACCGCCAGCTTGACCCAGTCCTGAATAGGAATGTCTTTAACCCGTGACATTCTCCAGATATCGCCCGCCTCAACGGAGCTTTCAATCAGCACGGTGCCGTCTGCAGCAACAACGCGAACGGTGCCATCAGCCGGAATTTCAAAGGTCGTGGGGTGTGAACCGTACTCTTCGGCTTTCTGAGCCATCAGGCCGACGTTAGGCACGGAACCCATGGTAGCCGGATTAAGGGCACCATGTTTCTGACAGTTTTCGATAATTTCCTGATAGAACGTCGCATAGCAACGATCCGGAATCATGGCTTTCGTGTCATGAAGTTTACCGTCTTTGCCCCACATTTTACCGGAGTCGCGAACAACAACCGGCATGGATGCATCGACAATGATATCGTTCGGCACGTGCAGGTTGGTGATGCCTTTGTCGGAGTCAACCATGGCCAGTTCTGGACGGGTTGCATAGACAGCCTGGATATCGGCTTCAATTTCAGCCTGCTTTGCTTCAGGAAGTGACTTGATTTTGCTGTAGAGGTCGCCAATGCCCATATTGGGGTTTACGCCAAGCTCTTTAAAGGTAGCGCAATGTTTGTCAAAGACATCCTTGTAAAAGACGGAAACGGCATGGCCGAACATGATCGGGTCAGAAACCTTCATCATGGTTGCCTTGAGATGCAATGAGAGCAGTGCACCGCTCTTCTTGGCATCTTCGATCTGATCTTCGTAGAATTTGCAGAGGGCTTTCTTGCTCATGAAGGTTCCGTCAAGAATCTCCCCTTTGGAGGCGGTCAGCTTGTCCTTGAGAATAACTGTGGTGCCATCGGCTTTGGCCAGTTCGATTTTGAAATCGCCGCCATCTGCCATAACTACCGATTTCTCGTTACCATAGAAATCGCCGGAGGTCATATGGGCAACATGGGAGATTGAGTCGGAAGTCCAGGCACCAAGCTTGTGGGGGTTTTTCTTGGAGAAGTTTTTCACGGAGAGCGGAGCCCGACGGTCAGAGTTACCTTCACGGAGCACAGGATTGACGGCACTGCCGAGCACTTTTGCGTAACGGGACTGGGTTTCTTTCTCAGCATCATTCGTAGCAACTTCCGGGTAATCGGGAAGGCTGAAACCCAGATCCTGAAGTTCTTTGATGGCTTCTTTTAACTGGGGTACGGAAGCACTGATGTTGGGCAGTTTGATGATATTTGCTTCCGGCTTAAGGGTCAAATCGCCCAACTGGCCAAGAAAATCGGGGATTTTCTGGGCTTCGGTCAGATTATCCGGGAATGTGGCGATAATTCTTCCGGCAAGAGAAATGTCCCGGGGCTCAACAGCCACACCGGCGGCATTCGTAAAGGCATTTACAATCGGAAGAAGTGAGTAGGTAGCAAGTGCCGGTGCTTCGTCAATAACTGTCCAGATGATTTTTGCTGTTTCCGTTGTCATGTATCTCTCCTTGAATTTAGTACCGGGTAATCATGGCCTCTCCGAGCAGAAGGGGCGGGATAAAAACGTGACTCCGATACGTTGTATGCTCAACTTAATGTTTCTCCGTCATTCAAGCGTGAAAACCAACGATAAAATGAATGGAATATTTGATAAAACTATAAGGGATAACGATACTTTACAGTGATGATAAAAAGCCCGTATACAGTATACAAATACGGTTTGACTGTCAAGGAAAAATCAGAAAATGGCTGCCGTCATCCAACGCTGCATCGCAATATATTTTAATTGTTTTTATTTGAATATCGGCGGGCTTCAAGAGCTTCTTCACGACTGAAATTGCGGGGTATGGCAAATACCTGACCAGGCCAGAGCCGTTTGGGGTCACGGATCTGATCCCGGTTAGCCCGGTAAATGAGTGGCCAGAGGGTTGAATCGTTATAGACTTCAATGCGTGCGGAAATTTGCGGTAATGTTTCACCACGGCGAACGGTATAGGTGGTAGGGAGTAATGCTGGCGTATCCTTTGGCTTTTTAGAAGGCTGGTGGGAAACTTCGGACCGGGTAACATCGCGGGACTGTTTGAGACGGCTTTCCGCATCATGACGACGCCGTTCTTCTTCAATCGTTGCAGCACGCTGTACGGCTCGCTGCAGCTCCTCGGCCTCACGCTTTTTGCGCAGACTCTGCAGCTCCGTCTGCAGCATACTTCCCTTCTGGAAAGCCAGATGATAATACTCATCGGCCTTTTCGTGATCCTCCTGCACCCGATAGAGAGCCTCCCCATGTTCAAACGCTTCAAGGATGCTCTGGTATTCCTGGGGAAAGAGGATAGGTGCATCACTTTTTTCAAGGGACTCAACCAGTGGTGCCGTCCTGCTCTGCCAGGTTGGAATCCGGGCAGAGCAGGAGGTGAGACAGAGGCAACCGAATAGTACCATCAGAGCCCGTTGCAACGACATTTATCCCTGCTTTTCAGCCAGTCGAATGCCCAGCTCGCGCAACTGCTTGGTATCAACCGAAGAGGGAGCCTCTGACATCATGCAGGTGCCCTTCTGGGTTTTTGGGAAGGCGATAACGTCACGAATGGAATCGCTGCCGGTCAAGAGCATGATCAGACGATCCATACCAAAGGCGATCCCGCCATGGGGAGGAGTGCCGAATTCAAGGGCATCCAGCAGGAAGCCGAATTTACTCCGGGCATCTTCAACGGACATGCCGAGCAGTTTAAACATTAGTGACTGTACCTGCTCCTGATGGATCCTGATGGAACCGCCACCGATTTCATTACCGTTCAGCACCAGGTCATAGGCTTTGGCACGACAACGCCCCGGGTCAGATTCAATAAATTCAAGGTCTTCATCCATGGGGGCGGTGAATGGATGGTGAACCGCACACCACCGTTTTTCCTCGTCATCCCATTCCAGAAGCGGAAATTCGGTGATCCAGACGAAACGGTAGTCATCCTTGCTGGTCAGTTTCAGAATATTCGCCAAATGATTACGCAGCTTGCCGAGGGAATCGTTGACCACTTTCGGCTTGTCGGCCACAAAGAACAGCAGATCCCCCTCTTCCGCGCCAAAGGCTTCGTTCATAGTGGCGATCTCTTCGGGGGTGAAGAATTTCGCGATGGGTGAATGCCACTCCCCCCCTTCGATCTTCACATAGGCAAGCCCTTTGGCACCATAAATTTTCACAAACTCGGTCAGCTCATCGATGTCTTTACGGGAGAATTTGGCACACCCCTTGGCATTGATGCCCTTAATGATGCCCCCCTTGGCAGCAACATCAGCAAACACTTTAAAGCCGGAGTTTTTGACCAGGTCGGTCAGATCACACAGTTCCATACCGAAACGGAGGTCCGGGTTATCCAGACCAAAACGGCGAATGGCTTCGGCATAGGTAAGCCGTTCCACCGGCAACTGCACCGTAACCCCCTTGGCCTCGGTAAAGACGCGGGCGATTAACCCCTCCATAACCGTAATGATATCTTCCTGATCGATAAAGGACATTTCGCAGTCAATCTGGGTGAATTCAGGCTGGCGGTCGGCGCGCAGATCTTCGTCACGGAAGCAGCGAACCACCTGGAAATAGCGGTCAAAACCGGAAATCATCAATATCTGTTTAAAGATTTGGGGGGATTGGGGTAAGGCGTAGAACTGCCCCTGATTGATGCGTGACGGCACCAGAAAATCCCGTGCCCCTTCTGGAGTTGACTTGGTAAGAAACGGCGTTTCCAACTCGATAAAACCGTTATCGGTCAGGTACGAGCGGGTCAACTGGGCAACCTTTGAACGGAGGATCAGGTTGTACTGCAGCTGGGGACGACGCAGGTCCAGATAGCGATATTTAAGACGGATGTTCTCATTGACTTCGCTATGTTCATCAAGCATAAACGGCAGCGGCTTGGAACGGTTGAGCAGCTTGCATTCAAGCACTTGAATCTCAACTTCGCCGGTTTTCATGTTCGGGTTAACGGTTCCATCCGGGCGGGGAATAACCTTCCCCTTGACCGCAAGCACAAACTCGCTGCGCACCGATTCCGCCACTTCATGGCCGGCAGAGTTGACTTCCGGGTCAAAGACAATCTGGGCAATACCTTCACGGTCCCGCAGGTCGATAAAAATAAGCCCGCCATGGTCACGGCGACGAAGTGCCCACCCCATGAGAATAACTTCGCTACCAATGTCCGAGCCACGCAAATCACCACAGTAATGTGTTCGCTTCCAATTGCCGAGAAAATCCATACTATCCTCCATGTAATGTTATTATTGAATCAAACGGCCAACATTGCCCAGTCGCGGTCGCATTTTTTCATGATCCCACGACCAGTATTTAATAAAGGCCAGACCTTTTATCTGGTCACGCCGGACGAATTTCCAGAAACGGCTGTCGTAGGAACGATCCCGATTATCACCCATGACAAAATAGGAATCTGCCGGAACCGTCACCGGACCAAAGGTATCCCGGGGATTCATCTCCTTGGGAATAACTTCCTTTTCCTTATGAATCTCATGGGGATTTTCATATACGGTGCCGTTGACAAAAACCTTCTTCTCCTTCCCTTCCACCACATCACCCGGCACACCGATGACCCGTTTGATAAAATCCTTACTCGGGTCTTCCGGATATTCAAAAACAATGACATCCCCCCGGCGTGGATCCCGTACGGTGAGAATCCGCTTATCGGCGAAAGGCACCTTTGTGCCGTACATAAACTTGCTTACCAACAGATGATCACCGACAAGCAGGGTATCTTCCATGGAACCGGAGGGAATTTTGAACGCCTGAACCAGATAGGTACGGATTACCAGCGCCAACAGTATGGCAATGGCGATAGATTCCGCATATTCTCTGATCAAGCTTTTCTTTTTAATGACCTCCGGTGCCGCTGCTGCCGATTCCGGCGTGGAGGATTCCTGAATGTCTTCCATGTACTGTTCCTTTGTAAAAATGGAGTGTCAGTCAACCTTGAGAATGGCGAGAAACGCTTCCTGCGGCAACTCAACGTTACCCACATTTTTCATCCGCTTCTTCCCTTCCTTCTGCTTTTCAAGCAGTTTCCGTTTACGGGTTATGTCGCCACCATAACATTTGGCAAGGACGTCCTTGCGCATGGCCTTAACCGTTTCACGGGCAATAATTTTATTGCCGATGGCCGCCTGAATGGCAACTTCAAACATCTGCCGGGAGATCAGTTCCTTCATTTTGGCAACCAGATCCCGTCCCCGGAAATAGGCCTTTTCCCGATGGAGAATGAGGGACAGTGCGTCAACCACCTCGCCGTTTATCATGACGTTCATCCGCACCAGATCGCTGCGCCGGTACTCAAGATGTTCGTAATCAAGGGAGGCATACCCCTTGGTTATGGATTTGAGCCGGTCATAGAAATCGAGAACGATCTCATTTAATGGCAGTTCATAAATAATCATGACCCTGGTGGGGGTCAGATATTTGATTTCCCGCTGCACGCCCCGCTTGTCCTCGCAGAGAGCCAGCACACCACCGACAAAATCGTTGGGCACATGGATATGGGCAAGAATGAACGGTTCTTCCAGATATTCCGTACTCTGCAACTCGGGCATCTGGTTGGCACTCTGGATAGAGTACACGTCACCGTTCAACCGATGAACCCGATAGACGACGGTCGGTGCCGTGGTAATCAAATCGAGGCCGAATTCACGTTCCAGCCGTTCCTGAATGATTTCCATATGGAGCAGGCCAAGGAAGCCGCAGCGGAAACCAAAACCAAGGGCCAGGGAGGTTTCCGGCTCAAAGGAAAAGGAGGAGTCATTGAGTTTTAATTTGGCAAGGGCATCACGGAGCTGTTCATACTGCACCGTATCAATGGGGTAAAGACCGGAGAACACCATCGGCTTTACCTCTTTGAAGCCGCCCAGAGCCTGTTCACACTGACGGTGAAACAGCGTGACCGTATCACCCACCTTGGCGTCGGCTACATCCTTGATACCGGCAATGATAAAACCGACTTCACCGGCCGCCAGTTCGGGCACCTCAATCATGGTCGGGGCA
Organism: uncultured Geobacteraceae bacterium; assembly: GCA_903876875.1. Taxonomy (GTDB): domain Bacteria; phylum Desulfobacterota; class Desulfuromonadia; order Geobacterales; family Pseudopelobacteraceae; genus JACRCG01. Next base: position 9,007 of record CAIRBT010000032.1, on the reverse strand, counting down.
AACACCCCCACCTTCAGTGCCTCAAAGGAGCTGTTGGTGGACATCAGCTGAATCTTGTCCCCCTTTTTCAGGGTACCGTCAAAAATACGTACCAAGATAATAACCCCCTGATACTGATCGTACCAGGAATCAAACAGCAGTGCCTTCAGGGGTGCCGTAGGGTCACCGGAGGGTGCGGGAATTTTCTTGACGATTTCTTCCAGAATCTCGTGGGTACCGATCCCCTCCTTGGCACTGGCAAGCACCGCATCATGGGCATCGATACCAATGATATCCTCTATCTCCTGTTTGACCCGTTCAGGGTCGGCAGCCGGAAGGTCGATTTTATTGAGAACTGGAAAGACCTCAAGGTTGATATCGAGAGCCAGATAGACGTTGGCCAGAGTCTGGGCTTCTACCCCCTGGGAGGCATCAACCACCAGCAATCCCCCCTCACAGGCAGCAAGAGAGCGGGAGACCTCATAGGTAAAATCCACATGACCGGGGGTATCAATCAGGTTAAGGACATAGTCAACACCATCATCGGACCGGTAGTTGAGCCTGACGGTCTGGGCCTTGATGGTAATGCCCCGTTCCCGTTCCAGATCCATTTTATCCAGGAATTGATTCTGCTTGTCCCGTTCGGAAACCGTACCGGTATATTCGAGCAGCCGGTCGGCAAGGGTCGATTTGCCATGGTCAATATGGGCAATGATTGAAAAATTACGAATTCGGGTGATTTCCATGAATTCCTTCGCACTATAAAAATGAGGACTGTGAAGAATAAATAAAGCTGACAGGAAAGTAAAGGGAAATGGCACATAGCGGGGTAATTGATGCAATATTTACACTTGACAATGGTGACGTTTATACTACTTTGCACACATAAGGAGCCGCACCCCATCTATGTTATCCAGACCACCAACCATATCACCGCCCCCCCCCACCCATGAACAGTGGATGGCACATGCCATACATGAAGCAGAGAAGGCGCGAACAAAAGGGGAAGTTCCCATCGGCTGCGTGATCGTCCATGACGGAAAGATCATCGCCCGTGGCCACAACCTGCGAGAGACAACCCGTGACCCGGCTGGTCACGCCGAACTACTTGCCATCAGAAAGGCGGCAAAAAAGCTGGCAGCCTGGCGACTGCTCGACACCACCCTCTATGTGACACTTGAACCCTGTACCATGTGCATGGGTGCCATCATCCTGGCTCGCATTCCGACCGTGGTGTTCGGCTGTTTTGACCCCAAAGGGGGAGCGGCAGGTTCACTATTCGATCTATCCCATGATCCCCGTCTCAACCACACGGTGGAACTGGTTCCCCAGGTTTTGGAGGAATATTGTTCGGCTCTACTACGGGATTTCTTTGCAGAGTTACGGAGAAGAAAGCGGCTGTAGGGCGAGGTAAAAAAGTCTCTACCGCTCACAGTGAAACCACCAACAATGGCAATTAATGCCGTATCATTGAAAAAATAATTGACAGGTGCTTTTAAAATATATAATTGGTATTACCAGTTTTTTAAAATATAGTTTGATTATAGTTTTACATCTGTTTTACGAGCTAAATATTTCGTTCCAGTTGACCTTAGTAACATTACTAATTTTTCACAGAGGTGACGAATGTTCCAGAGCGTATATGTATATCTTGATAAATATCTTTTTAATTCTCTGACCAGAAAAATAGCGGGGAATGTGTTTTTTCTGATTCTGGTTCAGACTCTGATGGTGGCAAGCGTATATTTTTTTCAGACATCCGCTTCACGCGCTCTCCTCTCTTCTCACATACCAAAAGAAGCCTTGCAAGACTATCTGGCAACCACTCAGAGTAGTTTTACCGTAATTCTGGTGCTGTATTGCTCTTCAGTTCTGTCAGCCATCTGTGCGACATATTTTCTCCGTTATCTGATTGTGAGGCCACTCAAACAGTTGTCATCAATATTTGCCTCAAAGGATCTTTCTCAGGATTTACCGATGCAGACCTATGATGAAATACGAGAGCTTGCTGCCAACGCCAACCAGTTTATGGAAGAGATGCGCTCTGTACTCGCTGAAACAAAAAATATGACGCTGAAAATAGCTGTCGAGTGTACCAAGACCGGCAAAAAAGTCTTAGAATCTCATGAGAATGCTGATCAGCAGGGTACATTATCTGATGTCATTTTCACATCCAGCAAGGAAGCCGGCCTCGCTATCACAGAGATCACGTCGAGTACTCTCGGAATATCATCTTCCATCGACCATAATTACCAGACAGCTAAAAGTTCAATGTTCGAGCTCAATGAAGTGAGCGATAACATTTCGATGATTGGCGAAAAACTTACCAACTTCAATGCCACAGTAACCGGCTTGAGCAGTAATTCAGAAAAAATCAAAGACATTGTCGTCTTAATAGAAGATATTTCTGACCAAACGAACCTCTTGGCATTGAATGCAGCCATCGAAGCAGCACGGGCAGGTGAACATGGGCGGGGGTTTGCGGTTGTAGCCGATGAGGTACGGATACTGGCACAACGGGTTAACATGGCCACCAAGGATATCACGCGCAATATTGATGAAATGCTTCGGAATGTGAAAGGAACGCAAAAGGAAACGAAGGAGATCAGCGAATGCACCTCTCAAACGAGGAATGTTGTTGATAAAACATCCCATCACTTCGAAATTCTGGTAAAAGACTCGGAGCATAACAACTCACAACTGGGGCGGATCGCCGCTGCAACGGAAGAAATCTCTGTAACCAACGATGAGATCAATCGCCAGATAGGTGACATACATGGCTTGAGCGTTGGCATCCTTGGCCTTTTAAAGGAAGCCAGTGTATCGACAAAAGATTTGAACTCAATCACTGAACAGATGCTTGAGCGGATGTCTCGAATCAAGACGGGAAAAGGGAAGATTGAAGATGTAATCAACTGGGCACTACAGCTTGGCAATGTGTACCAGAACAAGTTGATCGAACTCCACGCCAAAGGCATCAACATAATGGACAGGAACTACAAACTGATACCCAACACAAATCCCCCTAAATATACGGTTTCCTACAATGATCTTTTTGATCGGGAGCTGCAACCACTGTTTGACCAGGGAAGGGAATCTCTGAAGGGATCGGCATACTCCCTGCTCGTTGATGTTAATGGCTACCTCAGCACACATCATAGCAGCAACCAGAAACCACTCACCGGAAACTATGATATCGACTTGGTCAACAGCCGAGAAAAGATTAAATACTGGAATAATGACACAGAGATCCGGCGTGCGCAAAATACCATGCCCTTCCTGCTCCAAACCTACATGAGAAATACCGGCGAAATAATGACCGACTTGGCAATCCCCCTCTATGTAAACGGAATGCACTGGGGGAATTTTATTACCGGCATAAAGCCAGAGATGTTATTAGAAATTTAATGTACTGACATACAACGAATTTAGAGTTTATGTGGGCTCGATACAGATCAAGCTGCTCAGATGCGTGGCTCAAAAAAGGGGACTGGCAAGATTTGGTGTACCAGCTGAAATCGCAAGAGTTGTTGTGTTTCTTGCCTCGCCTGCTGCAAGTTATTGCAACGGTTCAATCGTCGATGTTGATGGTGGTGAAACGCGCACCCTATAAAAGGGAAGAGCATGTGGAGCCAGCCCTTGACACGAGAAAACGGAGAAAAAGAATAAAATAAGAAACCAGATTTCGTCAAGGTCGTTTTCAGCCTCGGGGCTCTTGAGGATTTTCAACATCAATCAGGCGTTAGCCACGTTTTGTTGCGCAGCAAGCCGCTTACGGCCTCGCGCCTTGATAGCACTCATATCTAATGGTGTTGGCTCACCGCTATCCAAGCCTTTCTTGATTTCGGCTCTGTGTTCTTCAACACGCAGTAGCTGTCTCCGATCTCTTACTTCAAGAAGACGTAGTGCATCGCGCATGACTTCGCTTGCAGAACCATAAAGCCCGCTCTCCACCTTATTTTTTACCAGTGTTTCGAGTTGTGGTGTAAGTGAAATGTTCATTATTTGTAATTCCTTTGACCAAAATAATAACAGAGAATAACAAGCTTTGTTATAAAAAATGAAGTCATGAAATTATTTTGGAACGTGTAAACCGAGAAGTTCGAATGATCCAACATGGCTTACGACCTGCCCGAAAACCCGGCAGGTCAAAGCCATGCCCGTTCAACAGACGATAACTGCGGTAACATTGTCTGCACATAGGCTCCACGCAACAATACTCTTGCGACCGTGAATGGATAATTGTATGTTGTGAATTTACTATTGTTTGCACACTGGGAGCGTAACTAATGAACAACAACGATATCCTCCGCCGTTTTCGCTATGCCCTCGACATCAGTAATCCGGTGATGATCGACATTTTCAAACTTTCCGGCTGCACCATCGAACAGCCTACCCTTTTGAAATTACTTAAAAAAGAGGGGGAGGATGATTTTATCTCCTGTAGCAACCCGCTCCTTTCACTGTTCCTCGATGGTTTCATTGTCCTGAAACGGGGGCGGCGGGAGACCGACAGTGCCGAACAGCCAAAGCCGGATGCCTCACTTAATAATAACGCCATTCTGAAAAAAATGCGAATTGCACTGGATCTGAAAGAAGATGATATGCGAGCCACCCTGCAACTAGCCGGCGTTGTCGTCTCCAAATCAGAACTGAGTGCCCTGTTTAGAAACAGGGGGCACAAGCATTTTAAAGAGTGCGGTGACCAGTTCCTGAGAAACTTCCTCCAGGGATTGACCATTAGATACCGTGGTGCCGACATTGCCCGGCAATCAGAACAGTGTTCGTAATATTTTATCTCGACCGGGGCATTCCGGTTGACAGTCATTACTAACTATATTATTCTTAAAAATCTGTAAAAAAATTCCGGTAATGTGGCGTGACACCACACAACTAACATCAGAGGTAAGGACTACATACATGCGAAGTGATATGATAAAAGTCGGACTCGAACGGACCCCCCACCGGGCACTATTGAAAGGCACTGGCGTACCACACAATCAGATGGATAAGCCGTTTATCGGCGTGGCAACCAGCTTCACCGATCTGATCCCCGGTCATGTGGGGATGCGGGATCTGGAGCGTTATATTGAGAAAGGGGTTCATTCCGGTGGCGGCTACGCCTTCTTTTTCGGCATTCCCGGCGTGTGCGACGGCATGGCCATGGGACATAAGGGGATGCATTACTCCCTCCCCACCCGTGAACTGATCGCCGATATGGTTGAATCCGTTGCCGAGGCACATCGCCTTGACGGACTGGTGCTCCTGACTAACTGCGACAAAATTACCCCCGGCATGTTGATGGCGGCAGCCCGCCTCAATATCCCCTGTATCGTGGTGACCGCCGGACCAATGATGAGTGGCCGTGGTCAGACCGGACGCAAGTACTCCTTTGTTTCTGATACCTTTGAGGCTATGGCGCGTTACAAGGCCGGGGTTATCAGCGATAAAGAGTTGCAGATTTGTGAAGACAATGCCTGCCCCGGCATGGGTTCCTGTCAGGGACTGTTCACCGCCAACACCATGGCGATCCTCACGGAGACCATGGGCATGAGCCTCCCCCGCTGTGGCACCGCTCTGGCCGTTTCGGCTCTGAAACGCCGCATCGCCTTTGCCTCCGGTGAGAAGATAGTTGAACTGGTTCATAATGACGTTAAACCACGGGATATCCTGACCCGTGCTGCCTTTGAAAATGCCATCAGGGTTGACCTGGCCCTGGGGGGTTCGTCAAATACCGTACTCCACCTGCTGGCCATTGCCCATGAAGCGGGTGTTGAACTGCCGCTGGAACTGTTCGATACCCTGGGCAAGGACACCCCCCAACTGGCGTCCATGAACCCGGCTGGCGAACATTTTATGGAAGATCTGGACATCGCCGGTGGCGTCAGCGGTGTTATGAAACAACTGGGTGACAAGATTATTGACACCCCTACCCTGTTCGGCCTCACCACACACCAACTGGCCGACAGCATCCAGAACGTAGACGAGGAGGTTATCCGCCCACTGGGGAACGCGATCAAGAAGGAGGGTGGCATTGCCATCCTGTCCGGCAACATCGCCCCCAAAGGGGCGGTAGTCAAGCAGTCCGGCGTGTCAGCCCCCATGATGTATTTTGAAGGGGTCGCCAAATGTTTTGACGCCGAAGAACTGGCCATGGCAGCCATCATGGAGGGGAAAATTACCTCCGGTGATGTGGTGGTCATTCGCTATGAGGGACCAAAGGGGGGGCCGGGCATGCGGGAAATGCTGGCACCGACCGCCGCCATCATGGGTATGGGGCTTGGCGATAGCGTGGCTCTTATCACCGATGGCCGTTTTTCCGGCGGTACCCGTGGTCCCTGCATCGGCCATATTTCCCCGGAAGCCGCCGAAGGTGGCCCCATCGCCCTGGTTGTAGATGGCGACAAAATCCTCCTGGATATTCCGAACCGTCGTCTGGAACTGCTGGTAGATGAAGCGACCCTGGCCACCCGCCGCGCCGCATGGCGCGCACCGGAGCCGAAAATCAAGGGGGGATGGCTGGCACGCTATGCCAAGGTAGTTACGTCGGCCCACACTGGAGCGGTTACCACCGCTGATTAGTTTTTTATCCTTTTCCACCTCACCTCAGTGGGGTGTAATTTCAGTACATAGAGGTAATGTATGAAAATGAACGGCGCACGAATCATGCTTGAATGCTTGAAAAAAGAGGGGGTTGATACCATCTTCGGCTATCCGGGAGGAACCGTCATCAACCTGTACGATGAACTTTATAGTTTCAAAGAAATACACCACATACTCCCCCGCCACGAACAGGCCGGCACCCATGCCGCCGACGGCTATGCCCGGGCAACCGGCAGGGTCGGTGTGGCTCTGGCAACCTCCGGCCCCGGTGCCACCAATACGGTGACCGCCATCGCAACGGCCTATATGGATTCTATCCCCATGGTCATTATTACCGGTCAGGTACCAACACCACTGATCGGCAACGATGCCTTTCAGGAAGTTGACATCATCGGCATTACCCGCCCCTGCACCAAACACAGCTTCCTGATCCGCAATGTCAAAGATATTGCCCTGACCATGAAGAAGGCGTTTTACATCGCCCGCAGCGGTCGTCCCGGCCCCGTGTTGGTGGATTTTCCCAAGGATGTGCAGATGGCCATGGGAGAATTTCATTATCCGGAAACCGTGGAAATTCGGGGCTACAAACCGAATCTGTCCGGTCATCCCCGTCAGGTTGAAAAGGCGGTGGCGATGATTCTCGATTCCCGCCGACCGGTTCTGTACGTCGGCGGCGGAGCGGTACTTGGCGAAGCGGCAGAAGCCCTGACCACCCTGGCTCGCACCCTGTCAGTACCGGTCACCACCACCCTCATGGGGCTTGGTGCTTTTCCCGAATGCGATGACCTTTCCCTCGGCATGCTTGGCATGCATGGTGCTTACTGTGCCAACATGGCAATGACCCACAGTGATTTAATTATTGCCGTAGGTGCCCGCTTTGACGACCGGGTAACCGGCAAATTGTCAACGTTTGCTCCCCATGCCAAGATTATCCATATTGACGTTGACCCGACCTCGATCAAGAAGAATGTCCGGGTTGATCTCCCTATCGTTGGCGATGTGCAGGACGTTCTGCAAAAGATGCTCATTCAGGCTGATAAAAACAGCGAGAAAGTGGCCGCATTCATCGAGACCACCGCTACCTGGCACGCCGATATTACCGGCTGGAAAGAGAAACATCCCCTTTCCTACCACCAGAGCAGCACCATCATCAAGCCCCAGTATGTCATCGAGAAACTGCGGGAACTGTCCGATGAAGATGCCATTATCTCCACCGACGTGGGGCAGCACCAGATGTGGACCGCCCAGTTTTTCAAATTCAACAAGCCCCGCACCCTGCTGACCTCCGGTGGACTCGGCACCATGGGTTTTGGTCTCCCCGCTGCCATGGGTGCCCAGGCAGCCTTCCCGAACCGTCAGGTCATCACCATCTGTGGTGACGGCGGAGTGCAGATGAATATCCAGGAAATGGCAACCCTGGTGCAGAATCGTCTGCCGGTCAAGATTGTTATCCTCAATAACAACTTCCTTGGCATGGTTCGTCAGTGGCAGGAGCTCTTCTTTGACCGTCGCTACTCGTCAACCTGCATGGAACTGCCCATTGATTACATCAAACTTGCCGATGCCTACGGAGCGAAAGGGTTCGTGGCCAATAAAACCGACGAAGTGGAATCGGTTATTCTGGCTGGCTTCAAGGAAGATGGGCCGGTAATCATGGATTTCAGGATTGCCCGTGAAGAAAAGGTGCTACCAATGGTTCCGGCCGGTGCCTCATTGAATGAAATGGTATTGAACGCCTAAGGAAAGGGAATATACGCTATGCAACATACAATTTCAGTTATTGTTGAAAATGATTTCGGAGTTCTCTCCCGGGTGGCCACCCTGTTTTCGGGGCGCGGTTTCAATATCGATTCCCTGTCGGTGGCACCCACCAATGAAGAGGGGCTGTCCCGCATGACCATCGTGACACGGGGTGATGCCCAGGTTCTGGAGCAGATAAACAAGCAGCTCTACAAGCTGATCGATGTTTTGAAGGTTCTGGATTTCACCGATGGCAGTGCCATTGAGCGTGAAATGGCATTAATTAAGGTAGCTGCTGAGGATGACGCACGAGCCGAAGTATTGCGAATCGTGGACATCTTCCGGGCTAAAATCATTGATGTCACACCAAAGTCCTACACCATTGAGGCAACCGGTAATCCGCTCAAGATTGATGCCATTCTTGAGCTGCTGCGCCCCCTCGGCCTGAAGGAGCTGGTGCGCACCGGTTCCGTCGCCATTGGCCGTGGTGCCAAGGGGTGGAACGGCTAACAGAGGTGATATTCGGCTATTTCGTTGACAGTACGGGCTGAATATAGTATCAGTTCAATCTTTATGCATATCAGGATGACCGGTTTACCGGATAAAATCAGTATGGAGGATGTACCAGCATGAACGTTTATTATGATCGTGATTGTGATCTCTCGTTGATCAAATCGAAAAAAGT
>CAIRBT010000031.1 GCA_903876875.1 uncultured Geobacteraceae bacterium | reverse complement strand
GCAAGACGATAGATGTCGGCGGATGAGCTCATGGTTGAGGCTGGCACCTTTTCTCCGGTCAGTATTTGATGATGTAGTTCATTGTCAGATACGGTGGCAGCACGTTGAAGGGTGTGCCACTGCCGGTGCTGTTGATCGTAACGGTGTGATCGTGATAGTTGCCGGTGCTGCCAACGCTACTGTCGCCGGTCAGCATTGTCCAACCTGCACCACCGCTGTTTATAGAGCCGGACACATACTTTGCCGGTTGTGTGTTTGCAGCTGTGTTAGCAACTCCGGTGTGGCTGTGGCTCGGCATCTCGGCTGTCGTCATGGTATGGGTCTTTTCACCCCCCGCTTTATTCAAAGCATTAAACTCGGTTTGCGTCCCATCGAAACCGGCCGGAACCTTTCCTTTCAGGTTCGGCAGATTAAACGTGGTGGAACCGTCGCCACTGCCATAGGTACTGCCGATAACAGCAAAGAGTGTCGAATAGGTGCTCCGGTCTACGGCAGAACCATCACAGAGCAGATAACCGCTCGGTGCAGCGGAGCCGGCAAACTGGTGAACCGTTCCAGCGGGAACGCCCCCACCAGCAACGGTGCCCCACGAAACCGCACTGCCGTTGGTGGTCAGATATTTGCCACTGTTACCGGTTTGTGCCGGCAGAATGGCAGTGGCCGCCCCGGCCTGGGTGGTGGTTCCGGTGCCCCCATTGGCAATCGGAACGGTGCCGGAGGCACTGCCAATCAGATTCCACGTCGCACCATTATACACATACAACCCCGCCGTGCCGTCGGTCTGGTATACCTGTAAACCGGTGGCCGGTGAAGCGATGGCACCCCGTTGTGTCGCCGTCATCCGTGGTGGCAGAAAGCCCCTGGTGAGGCTCCGGGCATCCAGAATGGCACTTTCATCGGGCATTTCTCCGGTCTCGTTGATGGCAGTTCCGGCAGCATGGGCTGTAAGGGGCAACAGTAAAAGAAGGGCGATTCTGGCCAAGCGTGTTGTGATACCGCGCATGAGGTACCCCTTATTTATGACATTACTCACGAAACATTGTTACGTTGAATACTAATATTTAGCACCGGTAGTCAAGCACTGATTTCAAGCAATAGCCGCTCTCCCAATGAGAAAACTACTGCTATGGTCGGTCTATATGAGTGGCGTATGGCTCTACGCCAGATTTCACACGGGTTGAGAAAGGGCGTATGGCCGTACGCCCCTCCGGTACCCCATACGCTTTGGTAACCGTTATCAAACATCACCGGGGCGAAATCACCCCGCACACCACAAAAAAGGCCACCTCTTGTGAAGGTGGCCTTTTTACTTCTTTATAAAGAAGAATTACTTTGCAGCAGGAGCAGCTGTTTCTACTTTAACTGCTTCTTCTTTTTTCTCTGCTTTTTTAGCTTTTTTGGCTTTTTTAGCTTTTTTAACAGGCTTTGCTTCTTTTTTCTCTACAGCAGGAGCAGCAGCAGCGGCAGGAGCAGCAGCAGGAGCAGCGTCAGCAGCGAAAACAACAGCAGAGAAGGAGAGAGCAACAAGAGCAGCAACGATTGAGGAGAGAACTTTTTTCATGGGTGAAACCTCCGATTGAATTATGGGACATGCCCGTGTGATTGTGATGTATTATACTGCAGATGCCGTGCCAAGTTTTATTTCCCCGACAAATGGGGGTTTCACGGCCATGAGGGGTTGTTCCACCACCTGATCTGGGGTACTTCGGACATTCTATACCCTATATGAGGTATGGCAGACAGTTTCCCCTCCATGGCACGGCCTCCGGGGAGAAATTGGTCATGCCCCAGGTGAGGATTTGGGAACAGGAATATCCGGCAAGCTCTTGTGGTGGACGCATACCCAAAAAACGGAGGATCGTCACCAGCAGAGCCGCCTCATGACCGGCCACAGCTGCCAACTGAACGGAGACCAGATTGTCTCGCTTACTTAATTTACTGCCGTCCGGCCCGGTCACCAGGGGGAGGTGAGCGTATTCCGGCAGGGGGAGAGAGAGTAGCTGGTGCAAATGGATCTGGCGGGGGGTTGAAGGGAGCAGATCTTCTCCCCGTACAACCTGGGTGACACCGCCCAGATGGTCATCGACGACAACCGCCAACTGGTAGGCAAACTCCCCGCCCCCCCGTCTGACCACAAAATCCCCCGAGAAAGTGGAGATATTTTGGGTAACCGTGCCTCTGCAGCGGTCGGAAAAGGTAATCTCATCCGCCGGTGCCGTGACCCGCCAGGAGCGGATTGCTGCTCCGTCTTTCATCCCCCCCCTGCAGCTACCGGCATAGGGGACGCAGTCATCGTCATGGTGGGGGGCGGAAGAGCTTTGGGCGATCTCCCGCCGAGAACAGCCACAGGGGTAAAGATTTCCCTGCCGGGTCAGGGTCGCAAAGGCATCACAGTAATACTCCCGATGTCTGCTCTGATAGGTAACCGGCCCATCCCACGGGAGGGCGAATGCCTCCAATGTAGCCATGATGTCATCAGCCATACCCGGCACCTGACGGGGGGTGTCAAGGTCATCAAAACGGAGCAGCCACCTCCCACCGCAACGCTTTGTCATCAGGTAGCTCCCGACCGCCGTTGCCAGGGATCCGGTATGGAGAGTGCCGGTGGGCGAAGGGGCAAACCGTCCGACCACCGGGCATGTCGGCGTTTCTACCATAGCGAGGGTGTCGTTATGCGATAAAGGAGCAGCAGTAGTCGGTCACAAACGGTACCTTCATCAAAAAGACCGAATTGGCCGGGACATCGAAGCTTTCGCCCCCGGTGATGCTCTGCCAATCAGGGTTCCCCTTGAGCTGCCATTCCAGCTCTCCCGACAAAATTTCCATGTTTTCTGCCGCACCGGTGGAGAACTCATACTCTCCCGCCTGCATGACACCAAGGGTTTTCTTGCTGCCATCGGCAAAGAGCACCGTGTGACTGACAACCTGACCACCAAAATAGATATTCGCTTTCTTCACCACCGTTACTTGACTGAATTCTGACATTATTCCTCCTGATTATAGGTAATTTACTCGTGAGAGAGACGCTGCTTCCACATATAAAAAAACCCGCAGGATTACTCCGACGGGTAGTTTCATGTAAGATTCCTACTGCCAAATCAGTTGAAAGTCCCCCGCAGCAGATCTGCTTTCCAGGCCACCGTCATCTGTCCCGATCCGGGTACCGCCACTACTTCGGGAACGATGGTCGGAAAGGCCACCCGAACGCGGCCATTCTCAACTTCAGCAAAGGCACGGGCCGACTTGAGCAGTCCGAAAGTTGTTCCGACCAAAACACCGGTAGCGGCACCATAGGCAACAAGCTCAAAATTTTCAAGTGGCTTGGTCCGGAACACCATGAGGGCACCCCCCACAAGCCCGCCGATGGCGGCACCATAAAATGCGTCGGTGAATACCTCTTTAATGGTTTCGTCAGCAAGTGCCGACGATGTTGCCGACAGCATCGATACCAGGGTCATGACCGCAATAATTCTTTGTAGCTTTTTCATAATTCCCTTCCTTTTTCCCTAAAGTCTCAACCAACAGTATATATGTAACACGCATCAAAATGCCCCGTCAAGACAGTTTTTCGTAACCACACAATATTGCACATCTATTTCTGATTTTCCTGACCAATGAGCTGTTGGATCAACTGTTCCTCATCTTCACGGCTTTTCACCATACCATCGAGCCGTTCCCTGAACAAGCGCTCCTTGAGCCGTCTGAAGAGGGGCCCCGGTGTAACGCCGAGACGACAGAGATCATCCCCCCCCAACAGGGGCGTGATGTCACGTACCCGGTTCAAGTAATGGGAGATCAGCCGCCGTATCTGTTCACTGCTGGCTCGGGCAGCCATCGAGAGCAACAGCTCAATGGCAAAGCCACTGAACCAGAGATATAACTCGCTGTTACGCACCTCCCGCTCCTGCTTCAAACGACGCTTAACAGCATGGAGTGTCGAGAAGGCCCCCTGCCTCTGGCTGCAGAGCCGTGTCTGCAGCCGACCGGGGAGTGCCAGACGGCTACACGTTTCCTGGAATTCAACTCCCGTCAAGCCGTCACAGAGTGCCAAAAAGTATACCTGCCACGTTTCACAGCGATCCTTCAGATAGAGGAGACGGAACCATGCCATCACCTGTCCGGTCTCCTTCACCACCCGCTCCGTCGGTGGTGCCAGCTTGAGGGAGGGGTGAATGAACGGCAGTAACCCCAGGACAGACATTCTGGTGATGGCACCCACCGGTTCCTTTTCACACATGATCTGGTGCAACTCACTAAACAGTCGCTCTCCACCCAACTTGTCCAGCAGATGCATGCGAACCGCACTCCGTATCAGGTTCTCTGTGTGGGGAGCGATATGGAATCCCAGGCGTTGTTCAAAACGGATGGCGCGAAAGACTCTGGTCGGGTCTTCGACAAAGGAGAGGTTATGGAGCACCCTGACCACCCGCTCCTGAATGTCCTGCAATCCTCCGAAATGGTCGGTCAACTGGCCAAAACGATCCCGGTTAAGACAGAGTGCCAGTGTGTTGATGGTAAAATCACGGCGGTGGAGATCATGGCGCAGGGAAGCCCGCTCTACGGTGGGGAGGGCACCGGGGGATTCATAATATTCCAGACGGGTACTGGCGATGTCAATCTTTGCCCCGTCAGGCAGCACCAGCACCGCCGTGCCGAATTTTTTGTGACTTCTGACCCTGCCGCCAAAGCGGTCGGCAAAGCATTCGGCAAACAGCACCCCATCCCCTTCAACGGTAATGTCAATGTCACAGTTACTGATACCAAGCAGCAGATCCCTGACAAAACCACCGACGGCATACACAGAAAGTCCGAGCCCTCCTCCGGTATCCCCCAGTTTATGCAGCAGTTCGATGGTCTCCCGGGAAAGCCGTTTACCAAGAAGTCCGGCAATGGAGCGGGTGCGGGTGGGAACTTTCAGAGACTCCAGATCATAGAGTTCTTCCTGACGACCACGGCGACCGCCATGGAAGTGCCGCATCAGGTCGGTCCGGGTCACGGCACCAAGCAGGCTGCTCCCCTCAAAGACCGGCACAAACCGGCGGTTGGCGTTCACCATGTATGACTGGATCGTCAGCAGGGGGGTTTCCACCGTTGCTGAAAAATATTCAGAATGCATGAAGTCGGTAACCGGTGCGGTGCCAAGGCCGTGGTACAGGGCTTTTTCGACGATCTTGCGGGAGATAACACCGGCCATGACGTTCCCTGTCATGACCGGCATGGCGTTGCAGTTATAGCGGGTGAGCAGCTCACGGGCTTCGGCAATGGTGAGCGTATGGGCCATGGTTTTGACCGGGGTGGTCATGATGCTTCCGGCACTATCCCCCCCCGTGACCGAAAGGTGCAGCAGGTGATCCAGACGTTCCAGCACCTGCCCCAGTTTCTGGTGATGGGCAACGGCGGACGCAGCCGTGGCGTGGCCGCCCCCCTGAAATTCTTTCATGAGCACACCCACATCTATTTCCCGGCAATTACTCCGGGCAACCAGGTAAACATGCTCTTCCATGGCAACCACGACAAACAGGGCATCGGAATTTTCCATGTCACGCATGAGGTGGGCCAGGGAGGCGATATCGCCCACATAATTGTCACTGGAGGCGTAGGCAATTGACACCATCCGGCCATTGACCGAAGCGTTTTTCAGGGTTGAGAGGAGCTGTTTCAGGAGCGTAATCTGGGCGGTAGTCAATTCGGGGGTCAGAGCATCGCTCACCACGGAAAGTCGCGCCCCCTGTTCCAGCAACCAGGCGGCAACCCGGTAATCCTCCGGGGTTGACGATTCATAGAGCAGACCGCCGGTATCCTCATGGATCCCAATCATGATGACGGTCGCCTCTTCTGCGGTCAGGTCGATGTCTCGCGCCATGAGGCGGGTTGCCAGCAGGGTGGAGGCAGAACCCCGGGGGGCAATTTCCCCCCCCGTGCAGCAAAGAGTTTCTTCGGAGACCGGATGATGGTCATAGATATGAATATCGAGGTGTGCATGCCCCAGGAGGTCGGCAAAGGCACCGATGCGGGAGGCCTGCTGGCAATCCACAATAATCAGGCGGGTGATGGCCGCAAGGTCAAGCTCTTTGAAACGGGTATAGGGGGGGAGATAGGCGGGGTGGCGTTCTATGAAGTCCCGCACCCTTCTCTCCTGGGAACCGGCAAAGCAGAGCAGGGCACCGGGGTAAAGCCTCAGCGCCGCTGTCATGGCGCCGAGGCAATCAAAGTCGGCATTGATATGGGAAATAATGACGTCCATAGTCACCCTGCGGGTAGCAACGGCAGAGAGTTACTCCCCAATTGGCATCTTTGTCAGATGCCAGATTTCCTCGTTATAGTCGTTAATGGTCCGGTCGGTGGAGAATTTGCCGCTGTATGCCGTGTTGAGGATACTCATGCGTGTCCACCGGTCACGATCCTGATAGGCGGCTCCCACCTGTTGCTGGGCATCGACAAAACTCCGGAAATCGGCCGCCACCATCCAGGGATCATGGGGGGAGCAGATGGCGTTGATAATCGGGTCAAACAGTCCCCCTTCAAAGAGGTTGAAATGGTTGCAACGGAGCAGATTCATAACCCGCTGGAGATCGGTGTCATGGGTGATGATCCCGTGGGGATCATACTGCCAGCGAAGTTCGTCAACCTGCGCACTGGTCAGGCCGAACATAAAGAAGTTTTCTTCCCCCACCTCCTCAAGGATTTCGATATTGGCACCATCCAGGGTACCGATGGTGATGGCTCCGTTCATCATGAACTTCATGTTACCGGTCCCCGAAGCCTCCTTGCCGGCCGTAGAGAGCTGTTCAGAGAGGTCGCTGCCGGGGCAGATGGTTTCCATGGCACTGACGCTATAATTGGGGAGAAAAGCTACTTTCAGCATATCACCGACCATCGGGTCGGCATTGACCACACGGGCAACGTTATTGATTAACTTGATGATCAATTTGGCCATTGCATAGCCGGGTGCCGCCTTGCCGCCGATCAGCACGCAGCGGTTAGTCCAGCCTGCCGTATCTCCCCGCTTGATCCGGTCGTAGAGATGGATGACATGGAGCACGTTGAGCAGTTGCCGTTTGTATTCGTGAATCCTTTTTACCTGCACATCGAAGAGGGAAGTGGGATTGAAGGTCACGTTACAGTGGCTCTCCACCAGGGCGGCCAGACTCACCTTGTTGTCGTATTTTACCCCGTGCCAGCGGTGCCGGAATTCCGGGTCATCGACAAAGGGGGCGATCCGACTGATCTGTTGCAGATCCGATACCCAGCCATCTCCGATGATGCCGCTTACCAGTTGACTGAGCCCCGGGTTGCAGCGGGCGAGCCAGCGGCGGGGGGTAACACCGTTGGTTTTGTTATTGAATTTGTGGGGCCAAAGTTCATGAAAATCACGGAACAGCCCTTCGGCCAGCAACTGGGAGTGGAGCGCGGCAACCCCGTTGACCGAGTAGCTGCCGACGATGGCAAGGTACGCCATGCGGATCTGGAGTGTCCCCCCCTCCTCGATAATGGACATGCGCCTCATCCGCTCGTTGTCTCCCGGCCAGCGGCTGGAAACCTCCGATATGAAGCGGGCATTTATCTCCAGAATAATTTCGAGGATACGGGGCAACAGCTGACCAAACAGCGGCAACGGCCATTTTTCAAGGGCTTCGGGCAATAGCGTATGGTTAGTGTAGGCCATGGTTTTGCGGGTAATGTCCCACGCCTGTTCCCAGCCCAAACCATGGTCATCCATCAGAATGCGCATTAACTCGGGCACCGCACAGCTGGGGTGGGTATCGTTCAACTGGAAACAGTTATTGGCGGCAAAGTCACTGAAATCCCCTTTGCGCACAATTACCCACCGTTCCACCACATCCTGCAAACTGGCTGATGCCAGGAAATACTGTTGGCGCAGGCGGAGCACCTTACCATTTTCACTGGCATCGTTGGGGTAGAGCACCATGGTGATATTTTCTGCTTCATTCTTGGTGGCAACGGATTCGGCATACCCCCCCGCATTGAATTCACCAAGGTCAAAAGCATCGGTTGCCGCAGCCTTCCAGAGCCGGAGCGTATTGACCGTACCATTGCGATAGCCCGGAATCGGAATATCGTAGGGTACTGCCAGCACATCACGGCTGTTCACCCAGCGCACCCGCAGCTCGCCGGATTCGGAAACATACCGTTCGCAGTGACCACCGAAACGAACCCGCTGGGTAAATTCGGGCCGTTCCTGTTCCCAGGGATTACCGTCACGGAGCCAGTGATCCGGCTCTTCGATCTGACGCCCATCGACGATACGTTGACGGAACATGCCGTACTCATAGCGGATACCATAGCCCATGACCGGCAGCTGCAAGGTGGCGCAGCTGTCGAGGAAACAGGCGGCCAGGCGACCAAGGCCACCATTGCCAAGCCCCGCATCCACTTCAGCCTCCGCCAGATCCTCCAGATTGATACCCAGTTCGTGCATGGCCTCCGTCGCAGCATCGGTGATGCCAAGATTCAGCAGGGCATTGCCGAGGGTTCGCCCCATGAGAAATTCCAGCGACAGATAATACCCCTGCTTGCAGCCGGATTCCACATAGCCGTAGCGGGTTCGCTTCCACCGTTCCATAAGGCGATCCCGCACGGTGAGTGCCAATGCCTTGTAGTGGTATTTCACCGAGTGGCTGTATTTGTTCTGACCCAGGGTATAGGTAAAATAGCGACGATAATCGTTAATCAGGCCGGCAGCTTCCTGGGGGAGCGGCGGAAGTTCGGTCAGGCCGGGTGAGTGAATAGCGACTTTCCTTTTATGTGTCATACGGATATTCCTTTATTCATGTTGCGCCGATGTGACACGACATGAAATCTATAAATTTAAACCTCTTTGTCAGAAGAGATGTGAAACCTACACGCTTTTGCTCAGGAAGGCAATTGTCAACCGGTGGAAGAGTGCCATCTGGTGAAAATTTAACTATTCAGGTCGCGAAAGCGTTGTACCGCCTCGGGAATGGCCGTTTCTTTTATGTTGCCAAAAGCCAAACGCAGGTAACCTTCCAGGCCGGGACCGCACACCTCTCCCGGCAGGCAGAGAATGGCCGCCTCATCAACCAGCCGCTTTGCCACGTCACGGCCACTCATACTGCCGAACGGGTGGCGAACCCAGGCAAAAAAAGCCCCGCTGGCCGCCAGCCGAAACCGGTTTCCCGGCTGAACAAAGAGCTGCCGAAACAGATTGTGGCGACGACACATCATGTCACAATTACCCCTCACCCATCCATCCAGATGATTGACACCGTACATGATGGCCTGCTGGGTAATGCGGGGTTGGCAAACCGCCATGGTATCCTGTGCTTTCAGTGCCTGCCGGATAAAAGCCGCAGAAGCCACCAACTGGCCGGCGCGATAACCGGTCAGGGCATAGGTTTTCCCAAACGAGGCGATCTGCACAAAGTTCTCCCCCCAGGCCGGATCACTGAAAAGATCATGGGGGCGTGCCCCTTCAGGAATAAACTCGCTGTAGGTCTCATCGAGAATAAGGGCAATACCGTGGCGTTTGGCAATGGTGAACAGTTCCCGAATGGTGGCAGGGGGCGTGATGGCACCGGTCGGATTACTTGGTGAAACCACCAACAGTACCCGTGTCCGGTCAGTAATCAGTCCCTCGATTGTGGCAGGGGACGGTATACCCCGCTCCTCCTCGGAAAAGGGGGCGTACACAGAGCGGATGCCGAGCATCTCAAGTGCCATGGGATGGTCAAAATATGCGGGAGCCTGTACCACCACTTCGTCACCGGCAGTACAGAGGGTAACGATTGCCAACCAGAAGGCCTGACTGGCACCGATGGTCAGACAAAAGTTATCGGGAGACAGAGTCGCCCCGTATTTTCTGCCATAGTACGCAGAGATGGCACCACGCACCTCGGGCAGTCCTTCGTCGGGGGAGTATTTTGACGTCAGTGGATCGTCGAGCAGTCCGGCCAGGTGCCGGGTCAAATCAGGATGGGGCGCATAATCGGGCACCGCCTGACAGAGGTCAATCAGCTCCCTGCCATCGGTCGGCCGCTCCGCCAGCCACCGCTTCACTTCGGTAATCGGCGGGGTATGTACCGCAGTAATGTGGGGAGAAAGTTTCATGATCATGCCGTGCCCCCGGTATTAATGGTACTGCCGGGCGGTCACCTGCTCCCGGATCGACTGCTGCCAGCATTCCCGATCCCGACGAGCCAGACTGGCACTCCGGTCGGCACCAACCTTTCGACGGTAAATAGAGAAATCCCCATTGGAAAAATGGATCACCCGGCCAAATTCCCCGCCAAGATCCTCCGCATCAACAGGGATTCCTTCACCTCTCAGAAACTCCTTGATAAACCGGCAATTTTCACTGCCGATCCGGTTAAGACATTCCGTTTCTCCACGGTCGCCAATGAGGGTGGCACCGCCGAATATCTTGGCTCGCAGGTCGGAACGAGCGGCTCCCTTGGCAACGAGGTCACTTATCAGCAGCTCCATGGCGTGAACACCGTAGCGCCCCCCCTCCGACGTGCGGAGCAGCTGAGCTTTTGAAAGGGGGGAGCCGCTCAGCAGAAAATGGTTCATGCCAATGAGTCTCTTATGGGGATCATAGAGACAGGCCGCCACACAGGAGCCGAGCAACGTGGAAATCACCGCTATTTCGGAGGTGGCGTAGTATTCACCCGGTTCGATGGTAATGCGGCTGTAATTTTTGTACCGTTCTCGCTTCACGTGGGCTCTTTACACGACTCTTTACTGCGTTTTCGTCCGCAGTTCCGGGCAGAAACTACTTAGCCTTCTGCTTGAACATCCGGAGTAATCTTTGACATCTGGTCGGGTCGGCGGAAAATGACTCATCGGTAAGTGGCGTATTCAAAAACTCATTATAGCCCGGAATGCTATGAACGTCAGGCGAAGCAAGGTCGTAAAAGCACATTGACCAATCGGGAAACCCCCGCTCTTGTAAAGGCCCCTGAAGCAGTGTAATCAGCCCCTTATGCCGTTCATCCTCTGCGATCTTTTTATGCAAGGTCTGGATAGTTTCCTCCTCACCCTCCAAAAGCTGCATAAAGTTACCGTTTTTATAAAGCAATAGCCCTGTTATACCGACTTTGGTATTGTTTTCCCGCGATTTAGTCAATAAGTCCACTAATTCGTTCTGGGTAAAAGGCTTTACCGCCGAGCTGACATAAATAAGAAAATGCATGCAATGTCTCCTCTCCAGATATGCTGTGCCTGAATACTATTCTGCTGTTACGAAGGTGCGACGGAGTCAAAAGGGAGTGTCAGTGTGAAGCAACTCCCCACACCGAGGGTACTTTTTACGGTAATGGTGCCACCGAGCAACTCCACAATGGCCTTACTTATGGTCAACCCCAGGCCGGTGCCGCCATATTTACGGGTTGAAGAGTTATCACCCTGGCTAAAGGGCAAGAAAATTCTGTCAAGGGCCTCTGCCGCTATGCCAATGCCGCTGTCCCCGATGGCAATCTGCACAGTCAACCCCGTAGCGTGGGTGTCCGTCACAGTTACCACCACCGAGATAGCACCTGCGGCAGTAAATTTAACCGCATTACTCAGCACATTGTTGAGTACCTGGCTGACACGGGATTGTGCCCCGATGATAGTGACCGGAACATCCGGGGCAATCTCCACGTTGAGTGCAAGATGTTTCTCGGACAGTACAGATTTATGGAGAGCAACTACGCTTTGTATCTCTTCCGACAGGTTGAATTCCCTTCGAACAAGCGTGAAGTTCTTGGTACCAATCTGGGTCATCTCCAGTATATCATCAATCAGGTTGAGCAGATTGTTACTGGAAAAATCGATGATACCCAAAAACTCCATCTGCTCTTCGTTAAGATCGGTCGTCAGCAGTAATTCATGCATCCCCATGATACCATTCATGGGGGTACGCAGTTCATGGGTCATGTTGGACATGAACTGATTCTTGGCGATATTGGAGGCCTCTGCAAGCTCTTTGGCCTTAATCAGGGCATCAACATACTGCTTTTCGCTGGTGATATCCTTCAGAATGCTGATGTAATGGGTAAACGTACCATTTGCATCGGTAATGGGAGCAATGGTGGCCTGTTGCCATATCAGCCGCCCATCCTTGCACGTATTGGCAAACTCTCCTTCCCAGGGGCGACCAGCCAGTAAATTACTATAGATGTTCTCAAACATTTCCGGAGTTGAGATAGCTGCCTTAAGGAACCGGGGGTTGTTGCCAATGGCTTCCTCGGCGGTATAACCGGTCAGCGTACAGAAGAAAGGATTCACGTATTCGATGGTGCCTTCTGTGTCAGTAATCATTATGGATACGGGGCTTTGTTCTACCGCACTGGAAAGCTTACGGGTAAAGAGTTCTGCCTCATCCAGTGCTTTATCAAACCTGACCCGTTCGGAAATATCGCGGGCGATCTTTGAAATACCGATGATCTTGCCATCGACAATCAGCGGCGAGACGGCCAGAGAGACATCCAGCAGATGACCATCTTTGGCACGCCGAACCGTCCGGAAATGATTAATCTTGTCACCCTGCATGATGGCGGTAACGATGGTGGATTCTTCCTCAAGAAGCTCCGGGGGAATAAGTACCGTTATTGACTGCCCAATCATTTCATCGGCAGTAAAGCCGAATATTTTTTCCGCACCGCTGTTCCAGCTCATGATTGAGCCATCAAGATTCTTTGAGATAATGGCATCATCGGAGGAATCCACAATGGCAGCACGCAGGGAACGGTCGAGCTCAGCCTGTTTTTGGTCAGTGACATCTAAAATCATCACCATCAGTTCATCTTCATCTATTTTATGAATGTTGAATTGTAGTATCAACCCCTTGTGAGATACTGAATTCGGCACCACGGTAATAGGTAGTGAGTCACAAATTATCCCCGAGCCGGGAAAGCCTTCAATAAGGCTTCTAATCTCTGGGGCACAGGTTTCGATAATCTCAAAAAAGTTACCGAAGAACGTGCCACCGGTCAACTGCATCAGCAAATTGGCAGCTGGCGGCGTAATCATCAGAATCTCACCGTTCGTTGCAATGCGTACCACCGGCACAGGTGCCCGATAGAGAAAACCCATTACCTCTTCGTAAGAAGCTGCAGATTTTGGTTGCATGGTATCCCCTTAGGTGAGGCGACGAAGTAGTACATATCTGGTCTGGTATTCCGGTGCTGACAGCAGACGAAGTTCTGCTTTTGTAGGGAGCATTCTCCAAGTCAGCATATACTCAATCGTTGCATCCAGCGGGGTACCATTGGCAAGTGCATCTGCAAAGCGTTGTGCCACGAGGTAATTATTCATACACTGGGCGACGGTTGTAAAAAAATCATGACCCAACGTTTTCGCCGGTGCGAGTGCCGCTGCCCTTGATTCATACGCATTATACCTTCGCACCAGACAATCCTTATCAATGCCGATGACACCGAAATCAAGACAGTCGATGGCGGCATCGTCTAGGTTTTCCAGTTGCCTCAACGCATCCGGCTGATCAAAAGAAATACTCATAACGTGCTCCTTTGCGAGAGTGGGGACAAGTTTCCTTCAGACATTTCGACTTATGCAGAGTACTAATGGTAAACGTTTTTACTCAAGAATGTAAAGCTTTTCAAGTTAAAAAGCTCCTACAGAGTCATGCCATAAAAAAATGTTCGTCTGATGAGTAGCACGCCCCCAAGCCCCTTACCCGGCGATGCGGTACACGGCCCCCGCTTCGACAAGCAATCCCTCGCGCACCATGGAGCCGAGATTCTGCTCAATGGCCGCCGCTTCGGCTTTCAGGTGGGTTTGCAGATAATCTGCTGTCATCCCTGCGGGGCATTTGATGATTTCCCGCAGCATGCGGCTGCGTAGCTGGCGGTTGGAACCTTCAAAGCGGGACTGCTGCACATGGTGGCTGCTCCGCCGCCCCGGATTGGGGTGGCACTGCTTGAGCAGGGCACCGTAATCCATCAGGGCGTAGTACCATTCACGGGGGTTGCCACGGTCCAGAGTTGCGGCAATCAGCGGCATGAGGAGGGCGTCACCGACATCAGCGACTCCCGTATAAAAGAAATGGAGATAAACGGTGCGAATATTGGTTTCAATGAGCGGTTCCCCGATGCCGAAGGCAAAGGCAGCCACGGCTCTGGCCGTGTAGGGTCCGATGCCGGGGAGGGCTTGCAAGCCGGCGACCGACGGAGGAAAATGGCCCTCCAGTGTGCTGGCAACCTCTTCGGCACACCGCTTCAGATAGAGAGCCCGGCGGTTGTACCCCAGCCCCTGCCAGACCGTCAGCACCTCCGGCAGGGGAGCGGCCGCCAGTGCCGTCACCGTGGGAAAGGCCGCCAAAAACTCGGCATATTTTTCCCTGACCCGCGCCACCTGGGTCTGTTGCAGCATGATTTCTGAAACCAGGATACGGTAGGGATCCGCAGTTTCCCGCCACGGCATGGGGCGGGGGTTGGTGCGGTGATGGTGATAGATGAGACTTCGGAACGCGTCGACAACCTGCGGCAGCAGCTGGCCATGTTCCCGCAGGCTCGCCGTTGCGTATTCGGGGAGTAATCGTTTCCTCACCGGAGTGCCAGTTCCATGGCCTCAAGCTGCTTGACCCGGTCACGCAATGCGGCCGCCTTCTCGAAATCCAGCTCCTTTGCCGCCGCCAACATCTCCTTACGCAGTCTTTTCACCAGTTTCGGGATCTCCTTCGGCGGCAGGCAGGCTTCGCCCGACTCGGACACTCCGACCACCGGAGTGACGTAATCCTTCTCTTCGATGGATTCCAGAATACTGCGCAGCCCCTTTTTGACCGTTTCCGGAGTAATGCCGTGTTCTTCATTGTACGCCAACTGCTTGACCCGGCGCCTGCCGGTTTCATCGAGACAGGCCTGCATGGAGCGGGTGATACCATCGCCGTACATCAACACCCGGCCATGGATATTACGGGCGGCACGGCCACAGGTTTGGATCAGGGAACGCTGGGAGCGGAGAAAGCCCTCCTTGTCGGCATCCAAAATGGCAACCAGAGACACTTCCGGCAGGTCAAGCCCCTCCCGCAGCAGGTTAATCCCCACCAACACGTCAAATTCACCGAGCCGCAGATCACGGAGAATCTGCATCCGCTCGATGGTGTCGATATCCGAGTGGAGATATTTGATACGTACCCCCAGTTCCCGATAGTAGTTGGTCAGCTCTTCGGCCATCCGCTTGGTCAGGGTGGTGACCAGCACCCGTTCTCCCCGGCCCACGGTTTCCCGTACCTCGTGGAGCAGGTCGTCGACCTGACCAAGAGCGGCGCCAGCCGTTACCGGCCGAATTTCAATGACCGGATCAACCAGTCCGGTGGGGCGAATGATCTGCTCCACAAAGACCCCTTCACTGGCCTCCAGCTCATAATCGGCCGGTGTGGCCGATACGTAGACCGCCTGATTGATGCGTGCCTGAAACTCCTGAAAATTAAGGGGGCGGTTGTCCAGGGCCGCCGGCAGCCGGAACCCGTAGTTGACCAGAGTTTCCTTCCGGGAACGATCCCCCCGATACATGGCACCGGTCTGGGGAATGGTAATGTGGGACTCGTCCACAAAGAGGATAAAATCATCGGGGAAATAGTCAATGAGAGTGTAGGGTGCCTCCCCCGGCTGCCGTCCGTCAAAGTAACGGGAATAGTTTTCAATGCCGTGGCAGAACCCCATCTCTTCCATCATTTCGATGTCAAAGAAGGTGCGTTGTTCAATCCGCTGCTCTTCAAGCAGCATGTTCTCCCCACGAAAATAGCGGAGCCGTTCCCCCAGATCAATCCTGATCTGTTCCACGGCCCGTTCCAGGGTTTCCCGGGTTGACACGTAGTGGGATGCCGGATAGATGGAGCATTTCGATAATTTTTGCAGCACCACCCCCCGGAGCGGATCAATTTCGCTGATGGCTTCCACCTCATCGCCAAAGAATTCAATGCGTAGGGCCCGTTCACTGTCATAGGCGGGGAAAATTTCCACCACATCCCCCCGCACCCGGAAGGTACCACGGTGGAAATCCATGTCATTGCGCTCGTACTGGATCTCGATCAGCTTTTTCAGTAGTTCATCCCGGCCGTAGTCATCCCCCTGATGGAAAAAGATGTGCATGGATTGGTAGGCTTCCGGCGAACCGATGCCGTAGATGCAGGAGACCGAAGCCACGATGATGACATCACGACGGGTCAGCAGACTGCGGGTTGCCGAATGACGCATTTTGTCGATTTCGTCATTGATGGCCGAATCTTTTTCGATGAAGGTATCGCTGGTGGGGATGTAGGCTTCCGGCTGGTAATAATCGTAATAGGAGACAAAATACTCCACGGCGTTATCGGGGAACAGCTCCTTGAATTCGCCGTAGAGTTGGGCTGCCAGGGTTTTATTCGGCGCCAACACCAAAGCCGGACGGGAGGTCCGGGCAATGACGTTGGCAACGGTAAAGGTTTTCCCCGAACCGGTAACCCCCAGCAGGGTCTGGTGCCGGTCACCCCGTTCGATGCCGGCAACCAGTTCCTCGATGGCCTGGGGCTGATCCCCCCGGGGGGTATAGGTGGTGGCAAGAGTAAATAGCGACATGGCAGGTGATTAGAGCGTCACATACTCCCGTGCCTTCTGCAGTCGTAGCCGGGTCTCTGCGATGCCGAGGGCGGCAACGATCTCGCCAATGCCGGGAGCCTGGGTGCCGCCGGAGAGGGCGATGCGTACCGGCTGACCGACCTGCCCCATCTTCCAGCCGTTGTCAGCGCAGATTTCCTTGAAAAGGGCGTCGATGGCGGCAGGTTCAACCACTCCGGCAGCGGCCAGCTTTTCATCAACCGCACCGAATACGGCCTGCAGATGCCCTTTATCAAACTTAGCCAGAGCCGCTTCGTCATAACTGGCAGGTGCCTGATAGAAAAAGAGTGCCCGCTCGGCCATCTCCTCCAGGGTCTGAGCCCGTTCCTGCAAGGTAACGATGACCTTCTCCAGATCCGGTCCTCCGTCCGTGGTCACTCCCCGCCGGGAGAGGTGGGGAAGCAGCAGTTCTGCCAGACGTGCCGGAGAGCTGTTCTTGATATAATGGGCATTCAACCAGAGGAGTTTTTCCGTATTAAAGACCGAGGCGGAACGCCCCACGCTGGTAATGGCAAACTTTTCCACCATCTCTTCACGACTGAAAATCTCGTCATCCCCGTTGCTCCAACCGAGACGCACCAGATAGTTAAGCAGTGCCTCCGGCAGAAAGCCCATATCGCGATAGGCAATGACGCTGGTGGCACCGTGGCGTTTGGAGAGCCGCGCCTTGTCGGAGCCGAGAATCATCGGCACATGGGCAAAGCGGGGTACCGGATACCCGAGAGCTTCGTAGAGTTGAATCTGCCGTGGGGTGTTGTTGACATGGTCATCGCCCCGAATGACGGTAGTAATGGCCATGGTGGCATCGTCGATCACCACACAGAAATTGTAGGTCGGTGAACCGTCGGTTCGCTGAATGATCAGATCGTCCAGTTCCTCATTGGGGAAGGTGATGGTGCCCTTGATAAGATCGTCAAAGGAGGTCACCCCCCCCTGGGGTGCCCGAAAGCGGACCACGTAGGGACGGTCACCCGCATCTCCCTGCAATTCCCGGCAGGTACCATCATATTTCGGTTTGCGCCCCTCCTGCATGGCCAGGTTCCGCTTCTCCTCAAGCTCTTCCGCACGGCAATAGCATTTGTATGCTTTGCCTTCATCCAGCAATCGCTGCACCTGCTGTTTGTAGAGGGGAAATGATTCTGTCTGGTAAAATGGTCCTTCATCCCACTCCAGCCCAAGCCAACTCATTCCTTCCAGAATCGCATCCACGGACTCTTTCGTGGAGCGTTCCAGATCGGTATCTTCAATGCGGAGTATAAAAATTCCCCCCTCTTTTCTGGCCAAAAGCCAGTTGAAAAGTGCCGTTCTGGCACCTCCCACATGGAGGTAACCGGTGGGGCTAGGGGCAAAGCGAACGCGAAGTTGGGACATTGTAATGCTCCTTAATAGGCAACCGTAAATTATATGGCCGTACTATAGCATTACCGACCACGTCAAAAAAGCATTTTCTCGGTTTTCTGACGTTGTTTAGTTTTGGCAAATCCCCCTGTTTTTGCTATCATGCCTACAAACGACGTTTTGGAGGAACCATGCAGACCATAGACTCCCTGATCAGGGAGAGCTGTCAGAAACATAGTGAACAGCCGGCCCTTTGCCACAAGATGGCGGGAAAATGGCACACCATGTCCTACGGGGCACTTTGGGAATTGTCCGATCGCATCGCCGCCGGGTTGATAAAGAACGGCTTCACCCCCGGCACCCACGCGGCTCTCCTGGCACCGTCATCCCCCCAGTGGGTCGCGGCATACTTCGGCATCCTCAAAGCCGGTGGGGTGGTGGTGCCCATTGACAAAGAGTTAAAAACTGCCGAATTGCGTCATATTCTCACCGACTGTGACGCCAAGTTCATCTTCAGCATTCCCCCCTATCTGGATCTGGTGCTGGAAATATTCCCTGATATTGACACCCTTGAATATATCGTTACCTTTTCGCCGGCCGCCCCAAGTGACTCCACATCGGAGGCGGTTCAGGTCATCGATGCACTTATCGAAGAGTGGCG
This sequence comes from uncultured Geobacteraceae bacterium, assembly GCA_903876875.1. Classification (GTDB taxonomy): domain Bacteria; phylum Desulfobacterota; class Desulfuromonadia; order Geobacterales; family Pseudopelobacteraceae; genus JACRCG01. The sequence goes on along the minus strand of CAIRBT010000031.1, from coordinate 13,761 downwards.
GGAACTGGTGGCTGCCGTCGAGCTCCCGCCGGAACGCCGCACCACCATGGAGGTCCTGGCTCGCCAGGTCTACCGCCTGCTTAATTCTTCCGGTTCGGCCGGGGGTAGCAAGGGGGGTGCCACCGACCTGTTCGACCCGGTCGAGCGTCTGCAAAAACGACTCACCCGTGACGGTAAATTCCTTACTCTCACCGCACTCTGTCATACCGCACCACTGCCGGAAAAAACCCGCGAACCCCACGACACCGCTGTCATTCTCTACACGTCTGGGACCACCGGTCGCTCCAAGGGAGCCATGCTCAGCCATTCCAATATTGTCTCCAACATTAAAGCAGCCGCAGCCCATTTCGGCCTGGACAGCAGCATCCATACCCTGTCGTTTTTACCAATCAATCATGTTTTTGAACAGGTGTGCGGCGTGCTGCTCCCGCTCTCCCTGGGAGGAAAAATTTCCTTCAGTGAATCCCTCAAAAAGCTGGGAGAAAATCTGGCCGAAGTCAAGCCGACCTTTTTTCTTGCTGTTCCGGCGGTGTACCGGATGATTCTGGATCGGGTCACCAAAAAAATCAATGCCGGCACCTTATCCCAACTCCTCTACTCGGTTCCCCTGACCCGCACCATCGTGACCTCTAAAATAAAGGAGAGCTTCGGAGCCGGCACCATCTTCATCAGCGGCGGTGCCGCACTGGACCCGGCCATCGCTCAAGGGATGACCGACTTCGGCCTTTCCATCTATCAGGGGTACGGCATCACCGAAACCTCACCGATTATCAGTGCCGAACAGCCGGGAGCCAAACGGCTCGGCACCATCGGCCGTCAGCTTGATTGCGTGGAGATACGCATAGAGGCACCCAACGATGAGAAGGTAGGGGAAATTACTGTCAAGGGACCCAATGTCATGCAGGGATACTACAAGAATCCCCAGGCGACAGCTGAGGTGCTCAGCGATGGCTGGTACCGAACCGGTGACTTGGGCTATTTGAGTGACGACGGATTTCTCACCATCAGCGGCCGAGTCAAAAACCTGATCGTCACCCCGAACGGTAAAAATGTCTATCCGGAAGAGGTGGAAAACGAACTGCTCAAAAGCCCGTTCATCGCCGAGGTCATGGTCTACGGCCATCGTGTCGACCCTGCCTCGGAAGAGATTCATGCCATCATTTTCCCTAATCAGGATGCCATTGACGAGCAGTGCCGCATTGACGGCAAAGGTCCCATGAGCGAAGCCGGAGTGGAGGCGATTCTCAAGGTGGAGGTACAGCGGGCGTGCCGCGGTCTGGCAGATTACAAACGGGTACGGAAATTCACCATACGGGAAGATGAATTCCCGAAAACGACAACCCGCAAGATCAAGCGTTTTGTTGTTGAGGCCAGCATTTCAACCGGGCATTGAGGATAAACGCACAACGCCCCGCCGGATGACTCCGGCGGGGCGTTCTGGTGTGCGGTGATAATCAAGCTGGATTAGTCTTCGCAGAGATCCATTTTGATATCCCAGTTTTTCAGCTTCATGGTGCCGTTCTTCTCAAGGTTGAGGTGCATCTTGAACGCGCGATCCCACAGCTGTGGCTCATGGCCGACTTTCCGCTTGAGGCAGTCAGCTTCGGCGATGTTCATGTATTCGGTCAACTGTGCTTTGTAGTCGGGGTGGGCGCATTTTTCGATGATGCGACGTGCCCGCTCCTTCGGTGCCAAACCACGAAGGTCAGCCAGACCCTGCTCAGTGATGACGCAGTCCAGGTCGTGCTCGGTGTGGTCGATGTGTGAGCAGTGTGGTACCACGCAGGAGATACCGGTTGGATCGGTTTTGCTCGGACGTGATGACGGTGTGTGCATCATTTTCAGGAAGCCGTTGCGCAGGAAGTCGCCCGAACCGCCAAGACCGTTGATCATACGGGTACCACCAACCAGCGTTGAGTTGGCATGTGCGTAAATATCAATTTCAACCGGTGTATTCATGGCGATACAGCCGAGACGACGGATCGGTTCCGGAGCGTTGGAGATCGAAAGGGGACGCAGGGTAATCTTGTCGAAATACTTGTCCATGTTGTCGAAGAACCGGGGGAAACCGGGGGAAGCGGACAGAGAAAGTGAGCAGGAAGATGCTGCATCAAGCTTACCGGAATCAAACAGGTCAAGCATGGTGTCCTGAAGAACTTCCGTGTACACGGTCAGGTTGCTGAAGGGGCCTTTTGCCAGGCCGCCGATAACAGCATTGGCGATGGAACCAACGCCGGACTGGATCGGCAGCAGGTTTTTCGGCAGACGGCCGGCTTTAACTTCCTGGGTGAAGAATTCGATGATGTGGCCAGCGATTGCTTCGGAGGTATCATCCTGCTCGGCAAAGGCACGACCCTGGTCGCGCAGTTTTGATTCAACAACGGCAATAACCTTGCTTGGATCGCAAGCGATGGAGGTTGAACCGATACGGGAACCGGCGGTTACAATGTTGAACGGCTGACGGTTCGGCGGTGTTGCCGGTGTCAGAAGGTCATGGATCCCTTCGAAGGAAGGCTGTCCGGTATTTACCTCAAGGATGATGTGATCACAGATCATGAGAATTTCGGGAATAACACCACAGGAGGAGGTTGGAACCAGGCTGCCGTCTTCCTTGATGGCGGAAACTTCGATAATAGCCAGGTCAAGCCTGCCGCTTTCGGAGTCTTTGGTGTAGAAGCCATAGCCGAGATCCTGGGCGAACAGGGAGAGATGCTTGTCTCCCATGCGGATACGACCGGCATTGATACCGGCAGCAATGTTTTTGCCGGTCTGGTATGGCCAGCGACGGTCGATCATATCGTTGAGTGCCCAGCGGTCTTCGGTTTCAGCACCGACGGAAGCACCGATGAACAGGTTGAACTTGAGTTTTCCCTGCAGGTTATTTTTCTCAACATGCTCAGCAAGGGCAATCGGTACCACTTTTGGATATCCGGCCGGAGTAAACCCGGACCACCCCAGATTCATCCCGTGCTTGAAGAAGGGGATGGTCTGCTCGGCAGTCATGACTTTACTCAAAAGTGATTTGCATTGTACTCGGTCCTGAAGAGTTCCGTAATCTGACATGTACAACCTCCTGTTTGTTTTTTGTGTTACAGGCAATTACCTGCGTTGAAGTGGGGTGATTCGGCAGTGCTAATGCAACAGTCCGATATCATAACTTATTTTTGTTTTAATACCACGGGTGATTTACGAGTAAAACCGGATTCTACTCATACCTCTCCCGTTCGTCAAGTTAAAAACGTATACATTATACACGATCAGTTTTCGTAATCCACCGCAACAATAGCAGAGCAGACCGACTTCATGTGGGGAACCACCACACCGGCATGGTAGGGGTGAATCTGATAGGCCTGCAGGTCATCCAGAGAGTCGAAACGGGTGGTGAGGGCGATGTCAGAGGAGCGCTCTGACCGGATCAGGTCAACACCAACCTCAAGATGGCGCAGCAGGTCGACATTCCCCTCCATACTGAGCAGCTTGTCACGGGTTGCTGTCACGTTTTCTGCGGTTGGTTCGGCAAGTTTGAATAAGACGATATGGGTAATCATGGTAAAACTCCTTTCTGGGATACCAGCAAATTGAGGATGTACTACTCTGAGGATGTACTATTCACTTTCCACAACAACACCCCCCTTTACAAAAGGGGGGCAGGGGGGATTTCCTCTTCAACAAGCGGACGCAAAAACACCACATAGGCCCCGCTCCCCCCCATTTCACGGGGGGCGGGGGCAAACTCAACAACGGCGACACGTCCGGCATCCCGCAACCAGGAGGCGACCGCCTGATGGAGTACCGGTTCTTCCGGGGAATGGTTTCCCTTGCCGGTAATAATCAGCACAGCTTTCTGCCCTCTTTTGCGGGCTGAAAGAAGAAAACCGGGCAATGCCCCGAGGGCTTCCTCACGGGTAAGGCCGTGGAGGTCGAGCTGGTGATTGACGGAAACAATGCCCCGCTTTACCTGACGGAGCCGATTTCCGGAGAGCGGCTGTAACTCCCCCTCATCCTGAACCCCGTCGCTGAATTTTGTATCGAGCTTCAAACGCCCTATTTCAGCAAGGAATGCCCCCTCCTCAATAACCTGCAACTCCTCAATCCGTTTAACGGCTGCCTTCTGGCGGGGAAGAGCACCGGCCTGAAGCGGTTTCCGGGCTGTGGGGTGAAAAGGGCGCACATCCGCCACCGCCTGTAAAAACAGTTCCATTCCCCCCTCGCTCTCCGCGACAACTTTTTTGACAGGGGGGAGCGGCTTCACCACCGGTTCCAGTTCCGGCAGGGCAAGCCCCTTGAGTGTTTCAAAGGGGGAACTATGAAATTCTTTGGCTTTTGGTGGGTTGTGCTGCGGCTTTTTTTTGCTCACCCGGTTACTCCTTCACGGCCAGCGATATCTCTATACGGCGATTTTTGGAGCGCCCCTCTTTGGTGCTGTTTTCTGCCACCGGCTTATACTCGGCAGAGGCGGCGGCGGAAAGACATTTCGGATCAACCCCCTGCTCCTGAAAATACTTGGTAACGGCGATAGCACGCATGGCCGACAGCTCCCAGTTTGACGGAAAGCTCTGCGCCAGTTCACTGGTGATCCGTGCGCTGTCGGTATGCCCCTCAATCCTGATTACTCTACCACTCGCTCCCTTCAGGGTTGGAACCATTCTGCCGAGAATCGCCACCCCTTCCGGCCGCACATTATGAGCGGCATCAAAAAGAAGAGCCGCCTCCAGATTAACCGTCAACTTCCCCTTCATCTCCGAGACGGTTACCTGCCCCTGGGCTATTTCATTTTTCATAATTTCAATCAGCTGTTCATAGGTACTGCTCACCTCTGCGACTTTTTCCTCCCTGGTTTTCTGCAAGGCGGCCACCTCATCCCGCAAGCTGCCATTCTCCGTCCGCAACTCTGCCACGCTCTGCCGCATTTCACTGATATTTTTTGACAGGGTGTCTGACTTCGCCTTCAAGAGCCCTTCCAGCTGTTTCTTTTCGGCGGCAACTCCGGCACTATCCTCCACAAGACGGCTGTATTTCACTTTGAGGGCACTATTTTCCAGAGAAAGCCTCTTGTAGACCTGCTGCAATTCACCAAGATCCCTGGTGACAAGTTCAGCTTCCTCAACTTTTTTCAGGTAGGTGCTTTCGGCGATCATACAACCACCGGTAGACAACAATAAAAAACCGCTGACCAGACAAACAGATAAACGCTTAACCATGTACTCCCCCTCCAGCATTCAGGCACAACTGGAGTAATATACCACAAAATGCCGATTTTGGTACCCCCTTCTCTCCTCATTTTCTCCTTCCCGTTTTTCACCCCTCTCCAGCTTGACAGAGCGGCACTTTATCGCTACAACTGCCAAAAGAAATTTGTACCTGGAGAGTAGAGAATGGATGTACGAGTATCCTTTGTGGGAGCCGGACCCGGTGCCTCGGATCTGATTACGGTTCGGGGGGCACGCTTACTGAAACATGCCGATGTGGTGATTTTTGCCGGCAGTCTGGTGGATCGCAAGCTGGTGCAGATGTATGCCACCAAAGCAGATATCTATGATTCGGCCGCCATGACTCTTACGGAAGTTATTGCCGTGATGATGAATTCCGTGGCGACGGGACGTTCCGTTGTGCGGCTTCACACCGGTGACCCGTCCATCTACGGTGCCATTCAGGAGCAGATGGAAGCCCTTGACCGCCTCGGCATCGACTATCAGGTGGTGCCGGGGGTGACCAGTGCCTTTGCGGCGGCCGCCGCATTAAAGCAGGAACTTACCCTGCCCGAACTTTCCCAGACCGTTATCTTTACCCGCGTGGAGGGGCGTACCCCGGTGCCGGAGCGGGAACAGCTGCACGCCATAGCCCAACTTGGTGCCACCATGGTCATCTACCTGTCCGTCGGCATGGTTGAAAAGGTGGTTGCCCAACTGCTGCAGGGAGTATACACCACCGCCACTCCGGCTGCCGTGGTCTGCCGCGCCTCGTGGGACGATGAGCAGATCATCACCTGCACCCTTCACGATCTGGCCGAGCGGGTGCGTGAGGCCGGCATCGACCGGCAGGCACTGATTGTCGTCGGGGACGTACTGGCGGCCCGCCGTGAAGGGCTCAAGGCAAAATCCCTCTTGTATGACGATAACTTTTCCCACGGGTATCGTGAACGGCACACCGCCTGAGATGGCAACGGCCATCATCGCCATAACCGCCCGGGGAGCCAGACTGGGGAAAGTGCTAACCGAAAGCCTACCCGGTTCTGCACTCCACGTTTCCAACCGTTACGTTGAACAGGGGGGAGAAGGGTGTCAGACATTTCACTCCACCGATCTGCGGAGCCTCATCACCTCGCTCTGGCATGGTGTTGACGGCTTCATCCTGATTATGGCCACCGGCATCGTGGTCAGAATGATTGCCCCCCTGCTGCACTCGAAGGAGCGTGACCCGGCGGTTGTGGTTATGGATGAGGCGGGAACCTTTGCCATTCCGCTCCTGTCCGGCCATCTGGGGGGAGCCAACCGGCTCGCCCGCCAGTGCGGAGAAATTACCGGTGCCCTGCCGGTCATTACCACCGCCACCGACACCAATAACCTCCCCTCCTTTGATATGCTGGCCCAGGAATCGGGGCTGGTCATTGACGATATCGGCCAGATCAAGCATCTCAACAGACTGCTGCTCGATCACCATCCCATCGCCCTGATTGATCCGGACAATCTCCTTTTCAAACAGCTCCATGGCCATGATACCATCAGTCGCCATGACACCTGTGCCGAAGCCCGTGTGAGCGGTGCCCGGGGCTTCATCCTTGTCACCAACCGACAGGAAACGATTCCCGAACTACCGGGGGAGGTATTGATTCTCCGCCCGGCCAATCTGGTGCTTGGCATCGGCTGCAACCGGGGAACTCCGGCTCGTGAGATCGAAGAATTTGTCACTGGCCATCTACGGGAGCAATCCCTTTCATTAAAAAGCGTCTGCAGCATTGCCACCATCACGGCAAAGGGGGATGAACCGGGGTTACTGGAGTTTGCACAGCAGTGCGGCGTACCGCTCCGCTGTTTCACCAGCGAACAGTTAAACCGGGTTGTCTGCCCATCTCCCCCCTCTCCCTATGTCCTGACAGCGGTTGGTGCCACCGGAGTTGCCGAACCGGCGGCACTGCTGGCTTCAGAGGGGGGGTACCTGCTGCTTTGCAAGGTAAAATCAGCCAATGTAACGCTGGCAATTGCCCAGTGCCCTGGAGAGTAAACCATGCCCCCTCTGCCCATTATCGCCATCACCATGGGTGATCCCTCCGGCATCGGCCCGGAAATCATTGTCAAAGCCCTGCACTCTCCGGACATCGCAGCCATCTGTCGCCCGCTGGTTATCGGTGACCGCAGGGCACTTGAGCGGGCAATCGCCATCTGTGCATCTCCGCTGACCATTACGGAACGGGGAGACATTGACGAGCTCGCTGCTGTCCCCTCCGGTACCATCCCCCTGCTGGCACTGTCCCACCTGGCGGAGGAGGATATTATGTTCGGCAACCCCTCCCCAGCGGCTGGCGATGCGGTATTCCGCTACATCTGCCACGGAGCCCGTCTCTGCCTCGACGGCAGGGTGGCCGCCATGGCAACCGCCCCCATCAGTAAAGAAGCCATGCACCGGGCCGGCCATGACTACCCGGGGCATACGGAACTGCTGGCCGAGTTATGCGGCAGCGACGATTTCGTGATGATGCTGGCCGGTGACATCCTCCGGGTCAGCCTGGTTACCATCCACGAAGCCCTTGCCAACGTCCCCCGCCTGGTTACCTTTGAGCAGGTTCTGAAAACGATTCGGATCACGGCGGCGGGTGTTTCCCGGCTCACCGGCATCGCCACTCCCCGCCTGGCCGTATTAGCTCTCAACCCCCATTGTGGCGAAGCGGGAAAGTTCGGTCATGAGGAGACTGACATTATTGCGCCAGCCATTGCCGAAGCCCGCCGCAGGGGGATTAACGCGGAAGGCCCCCTCTCGGCAGACACCCTGTTTCATTTTGCCCGGCAGGGTGCCTACGACGGTGTGGTCGCTATGTACCACGACCAGGGACTGATTCCCCTCAAGCTGCTCCATTTTGATGACGCAGTCAATGTAACCCTGGGGCTCCCCATCATCCGCACCTCGGTGGATCATGGCACCGCCTATAATCTGGCCGGAACCGGCACCGCCTCGACGGCGAGCCTGCTGGCGGCTATCAAAATGGCTACTGCCCTTTCAAAAGGCTGTTAAAAGATTTATTTATTACAGTTTTTGCCCTGTTAAGCCGACAAGGTGTGTAAGCGCAGAAAGCGCGTCCGATCTATTCGGATACACCAGAAAAGGAGCATTATCATGGCAATCTCAGACATCTCGCTCACCGCAGGTATGAGGAACAATCTCCTCGCCCTGCAACAGACGGCCACCCAGGTCACGCAGACGCAAAGTCGTTTGAGTAGTGGTAAGAAAGTCAATACCGCACTCGACAACCCCACCAACTTCTTTGCCGCCCAGGCCGCAACCAACCGCGCAAGCGACTTGACCGACCGTAAAGATGGTATGAGCGAGGCGGTACAGACAATCAAGAGTGCTGATAACGGCATCAGTGCCATTACGGCGCTGATTCAGTCAGCAAAAGGTCTTGCCAGTGCCGCCGCCGCATCCAACGACACCTTGTCCCAGGCCACCTACGAAACCCAGTTCAACACCATTGCCAGCCAGATTACCACGCTGGCAAGTGACGCCGGCTATCGTGGTACCAACCTGCTGACTGCCGGTACCCTGTCAATTGAATTCAGCCAGAAAACCGGCGACGCCAATCTGACCGTCAACGGCTTCGGTGCCGATGCGTCAACCCTGGGCGTTTCTTCCGCAGGGAGCTGGATGACCAGCGGCAACGCCGCCAGTACCAACTCTTTCATGGATGCCGCACTGACTACCCTGCGCACCCAATCATCTTCACTGGCGAGTAACCTGACCACCATCACCACCCGTCAGACGTTCACGGACTCCATGATAAACACCCTACAGGTCGGGGCAGATAGCCTGACCCTGGCCGATATGAATCAGGAAGGCGCAAACATGCTGGCCCTCCAGACACGTCAGTCCCTCGGCACCACAGCTCTGAGCCTTTCTTCCCAGGCCTCCCAGTCGGTGCTTAAACTCTTCTAAGCCACACTATGAAATAGTGTCGGCAGCACTGAGAATGGCAAAGAGGGGGAGAAGTCGAAATACTTCTCCCCCTTCACCTTGCAACAGGTAGCTTTCCTCTTGCACTAATGGCCGCTTTTTCGTAGACTCACCCCATGACAACCTTCGATACCATTTCCCTGAAAGTCCACAGCGGCCAGCGTATTAGCACCGACGAAGCCCTGCATCTGTTCACCTCCGCCGATCTGCTTGCTGTTGGCGAACTGGCTGCTTTGGCAAACGAGCGAATAAACGGTTCCCACGTCTATTTCAACGTTAACCGTCACATCAACCCCACCAACATCTGTGTCAATCGCTGCGCCTTCTGCGCCTTTTCCCGCACCGTCGGTGAAGAGGGTGCCTATACCCTGGCACTTGATGAAATCTGCCGCCGGGCCCGGGAAGCCGAAGGAGAGGGTGCCACCGAAGTCCATATCGTCGGCGGGCTCCATCCCGATTTGACGTTTGAATACTATGAAGAGGTGCTGCGAGCTATCACCGCTGCGGCCCCAAAACTCCACATCAAGGCATTTACCGCCGTAGAGATCGAATACTTCTCCCGCATTTCCGGCCTCACCATCGAACAGGTACTGACCCGCCTTATGGCTGCCGGACTCTCCTCCCTGCCAGGAGGGGGGGCGGAAATACTGGTTGCGGAGGTGCGGCAGAAGATTTGTCCGGAAAAAATATCGGGTGAGCAGTGGCTTGCTATTATCAAACAGGCTCACCGCCTCGGCTTGAAAACCAATGCCACCATGCTCTATGGTCATGTGGAAAGCCACAGTGACCGTGTCGCCCACATGGATTTGCTCCGCACGCTTCAGGATGAAACCGGCGGCTTCCAGGCTTTTATTCCGTTGGCATTTCAGACCGAAAACTCAGATCTACATCTCGACATTACAGGGAGTTCCGGCATTGATGACCTGAAGACACTGGCCATTGCCCGGATTTTTCTTGATAATTTTGACCACATCAAGGCTTATTGGATCATGTTGGGGGAAAAAATAGCCCAAGTCTCGCTCTCCTTCGGAGTCAATGATCTTGACGGTACCGTGGTAGAAGAAAAAATCGGCCATGAGGCGGGTGCCATGAGTCCCCAGTCCCTGACCAAGGAGGGCATTATCCGCCTGATTAAAAATAGCGGCAAAACTCCGGTGGAACGTGACACCCTGTACCGTCCCCTTCACCGTTACTGACCTCTCTTTGGACGTCACTACCCTTGACCAGCTTATTACCGTCGTTGACCCGGAACGCTTCCAGTCCGCCATAACACGGCTCCGACAGCAGTTTCATAGCTATGCTGCCACCTCTCCTGAACCACTGCCGGCACCCGGCTTAATAGTCACCCGGGAAATTCGCTGTCAGTGTGAGCTGTATCTGCCGATTTCCCCCCTTACGAACCTCTTCAACCGGCTCTATCGGGCGGCACTCCCCTCTCCACCACTCCTTTCGGCTACCCCCTTTTATCATTCCCCCAGTTGGGCAGACACCTTTTCGCTCCTCCCCCCCCGGTTACAGTTCTCTGCCAATCCGGCAACATTACTGGATGCGCTCCTGACCGATCGGGAACTGCTGGCCATCTTTCTACTGGCCTCCTTCCTGCCGGAGCGTTTCTATGGCAGGGAAGGGCGCTATCCGGAACAACAAGCGTTTATCCGGCAGTGGCTTACCCGTAGTGGCAGGGAAGCCCCCACCATCCTCGATGCCGCCTGCGGCACCGGCGAAGAAACCCGCCTGCTGGCATTGCAACTGATAGAGGGGGGGATTGATCCCCGGCACCTACGCATGGAAGGGTGGACCATAGAACCGCTGGAGGTGTGGTGCGCCAACCAGGGTCGGTTTCCCCACGACCAGAGAAGGGAGGAATTTTCACTCATGCTGGCCCGTACGTTGCGTAAACGGGGAGGGGACGCTGCCCTGAAGTTCCGCTGTGCCGACCTGACCATCCCGGTTACGCCCGGCACGGTGTCCCCCTTTTCAATCATTGTCTGTAATGGCCTGCTTGGTGGCCCCATTATCAGCGACAGGGAGCAGATCGCACGGACACTCCGCAACCTGACCACACTGCTGAAACCGGGGGGCTTACTGTTGATTGCCGATCATTTTCATGGGGGGTGGAAGAAAAAATGCCCGCAGGATTGGCTGCGGGCACTTCTTGAAGCAGAGGGGTTGAAGAGCTTTATCGCCGGAGAGGGACTAGGAGCCTGTCGGACTTAGGAGGAATCTGCTGCAAATCCGTCTGAACTGATCATATTTCACCGCTTTTTCGGTCAATAGAACGACTATTGACCTTCAAAATCGTCGAAATCTGCTCTCGCCCAGCCGAATTTTCGCGACGATTCCCTAAGGCCGACAGACTCCTAGGAGCCGTTACATCCTGATGAGCAGCCCCCCCCAGGTGAGTCCGCCACCAAAACCCATGGCCAGGATGAGATTCCCCGGTTTGATGGTGCCGTTGCGAAGATTTTCATCCAGCACCAGTGCCACCGATGCGGCCGACGTATTGCCACAGCGGTCAAGATTCAGCAAAAAGCGTTCCTTGGGAAAACCGCTCTTCTTGGAGATGAAGTCGATCATCCGCACATTGGCCTGGTGCGGAATGATGTAGTCCAGATCTGCCGGAGTGATCCCTCCCCGGGCGCAGAGGGTGTTGATAATGTCCGGAATAACCTCCGTCGCAAAAACGTAGACCTGTTTACCGGCCATCTGAAAATAAATTTCACGAGCCTCTATGGTCGCCGAAGTCACCGGAGCCCGTGAGCCGGAGGAGGGCACCTGAATGAGGGGCCATCCCTTGCCGTCACTCCGCATGTAGGTATGCTGGACTCCGGTGTTTGCATCACCTCCGGCACTCAGGATAGCGGCACCGGCTCCATCACCAAAGAGGGGACAGCTGTTCTTGTCGTTGAAATCAAGAATTTTTGAATAGGTATCAGCACCGATGGCCATTACCGTTTTATACTTTCCGCACTTAATGAAGTTGTCGGCAATTTCCAATGCATAGACAAAGCTGGAACAGACCGCATTTACATCAAAAGCAAAAGCATTTTTAGCCCCGATATTTTCCTGAACCATACAGGCGGTTGATGGCAGAGTCATATCCGGGGTTGAAGTTCCCACCACGATACAATCAACGTCTGATGCAGACAGCCCGGCTCTTTCCAGAGCATTTCGTGCGGCAACAGTTGCCAGATCCGACGTAGACTGATCGGCATGGGCAAAACGACGTTCCCGGATACCGGTACGGCTGAATATCCATTCATCGGCATTTTCGACCAGATAATCGAAATGACTGTTGGGTATAACCCGGTCTGGCAGGCAGGAGCCGCTGCCGATAATTTTTGAGATGATCATATAAACCCCGGTTCCGTCCGACCTGACGCTGCGGACGAATTTTATTTTAAGTAAACACCATCCCTTGTCTCATAAAAAAACACCGTTTGTCAAGACAGTCACTCACTCTTCCGGCTGTTTTCCCGCGAATTTAAGGACATCGACAACGGAAAACGTCCAGAGAATGAAAAATGCCACTAAAACCGTTTTTCCGAATCCGCTGGTCGTCTCAAGAGAGCCCATAACCTCAGCGGTGGTTATGGTAATGGCATCACCGGCAATCTGGGCGGCAATTACCGGCGAAAGTCCCCGCAAGAGGACAAAGAGAGCCAGTAAAAGCACCAGATTGACGAGCACAATAATTATACCCCCGAGCATTTTCCGACCAAGATAGAGCTGGCCAAGTCCGGGCAGCACCAACGCGGAAAGCAGCAGGGCGGTCATTTTCTTGTTCATGGGAAATTTCCTTTCATTAGTGTGTATACAGGTATTCAATGAAACCGATTCCCTTTTGACTTTACCACCGGATTGGGGCATAGTGCGGATTATTTCGTCGGTTATCGGGAGTACTTTGATGGTTTTATTTGCTAACATACTGCTGGCACTTGCCAAGCTTATTGAACTGGCAAGCGGCCTGTTGACACTTTACAAGTACATGCTGCTCGCCAACGTCATCATTTCATGGGTCAATGCCGATCCGTACAACCCGCTTGTCAGCTTCGTCTACCGGGTCACCGATCCGGTACTCCGTCGTATTCGTCGCCATATGCCCGATACCGGAATGCTGGACTTGTCCCCCCTGGTGGCCTTTGCCGCCATCTATGTCTTGCAGATCATCGTGTTTGACACCGCATATCACTACCTGCTCAGCACCAGCATGACCGTCAGGGTCGGCTACTAACTCACCATCGCGCTTTGTACGTGTTTTTCTGGACAACTCTGAATAGCCCTCTTTACTACCGTGGAGAGGGCTATTTACCCAAAAAAAAACCCCGGTAATTAGCCGGGGTTTTTCTGGTTTAGCTGCGAAGCAGACCTTAAATTCTTGTTACGTTCGCGGCCTGAAGCCCTTTCGGACCCTTTGTTACTTCAAAAGTTACTCTATCACCTTCTGCAAGGGATTTGAAACCTTCGCCTGCGATTGCGGAGAAATGGCAGAATACATCCTCGCCACCTTCCTGCTCAAGAAATCCAAAACCCTTGCTGTCGTTAAACCATTTTACTGTTCCGTTTACCATGTGCTTACTTCTCCTGATTCTTCTTAAT
>CAIRBT010000030.1 GCA_903876875.1 uncultured Geobacteraceae bacterium | reverse complement strand
GGCTGTCAATGGCACCGATCAAAGCACGGGAACGGGCAATTTTCAAGATTGCCTCCGTCACATTACTTTTGGCCTTATCATGCTCAGCATCGGGACCACTGGCATCCAGTTCAATCAGCAGATCCCCCTTCTTGACCGATTGCCCCTCCACAACATGGAGCGAACGCACACTGGCCACATCAACCGACGCAATGGTTTTTGTCCGGTCATGGGGAATAATTTCGCCGGTGGCACTTACCACGATATCCAAATGGCCGAATACGGACCAGACTCCCAGAAAGAATAACAACAGGGCAAGAAACTTGGCCGTTATCCGCAGGGTGGGTGAAACCGGCTTTTCCTGAATTTCCAGAGCGGCGGGCAGAAACTCCGCTTCTGTCTCACGGAACAGATCTCCCGGTAGCTTGTCACGGTTTTTCCAAAAGCGGCTGAAAGTTGTCCAATAATGACGGATTAATACCGCACGGGCTTCATTTTTATGTTTCATACTCATAGGGTAAGTGCCTTTTGAGCGGAGTTTCCACCAAACTGCAGGTGGTAAAGATGGGAATAAATTCCCTCCCTATTCTTCAACAATTCGTCATGGGAACCATCCTCAACGACCTGCCCCCGCTCCATAACCAGAATTCGATCGGCTTCACGCACCGCCGACAGACGGTGGGCGATAATCAACACGGTTCTGCCGGCGCAGATTTTGCGCATATTTTCCTGAATAATCTGCTCAGACTCATAGTCAAGGGCACTGGTTGCCTCGTCGAAAATAAGAATCCGCGGTTTACTGATAAGTGTCCGGGCGATGGCAATCCGCTGCCGTTGACCACCGGAAAGTCCGGTGCCATGCTCCCCTACCCTGGTATCATACCCTTCCGGCAGTTCACAAATAAACTCATGGGCACCGGCCAATTTGGCGGCCTCGATGATAAGTTCAATTGGCAAACCGGGGTTGGAGAGCGCAATATTGTTACGAATAGTGCCGGTAAAAAGGAGATTTTCCTGCAGAACCACCCCCAACTGATGACGCAGTGAGGTTGAATCAATAATGGCAATATCCTGTCCATCAATGAGCACCCTGCCACGATCCGGTGCATAGAGTCGCTGTACCAGTTTGGTGAGCGTACTCTTACCGGAACCAGAGCGACCAACAATACCAATCACCTGTCCCGGTTCAATCTTGATATTTATCGCGCGAATAACGTCAGGGGTTTCCGGGTGGTAGCGAAACGACACCTGATCAAACTCAATGGAACCATTCAAGCGGGGAATACGGGTTTTCTCCCCCCCAACCTCGCCAGGTGCATTGAGAATATCCCCCAAACGCTCCATGGAGACACCAACCTGCTGAAAATTGTTCCACAACTGGGCAATCCGCAAAATAGGTTCGGTAAGACGCCCCGACAGCATATTAAAGGCGATTAACTGGCCAACGGTCAAGTTGCCGTCAACAACCTGGCTGGCACCGATCCAGAGGATCCCTACCGTAACCAATTTACTGATGGTAGACACCCCGATATTGGCAACGGTACTGATATTGACAGAATTAAGTCCGGCGGTCACATAATTGGCCAGCTGTTTTTCCCAGTTGTCAATCCAGCGCGGTTCAACAGCCATGGATTTAATGGTACCGATACCACTAATTGATTCAACCAGAAAAGCCTGATTTCTCGAACCACTTTCAAATTTTTCCTTAAGCCGATCGCGCAGAATAGGAGTCAGTATCAACGAAAGCAGGAAATAAAACGGCAGGGACGCAAGTACAAACAAGGTAAGCTGTGAACTGTAAAAGAACATGACGATAACAAATACGAAGGAGAACAGCAAATCGAGCAGCAACGTCACCGCATTACCGGTCAAAAAGGAGCGGATATTCTCAAGTTCCCGCACCCGGGCAACAGAGTCACCAACCCGGCGTGCTTCAAAATAGGCAATGGGAAGCGACAGCAGATGGCGATAGAGCCGAGCCCCCAGCTCCACATCTATTTTACTACTGGTTCGGGCAAAAACCCAGGTTCTGATACCGGAAAAAATGTTTTCAAAGAGTGTAGCACAGACCAGTCCGATGGCAATGACATTAAGGGTTTTCATGGCGTTGTTAACCAACACCTTATCCATCACCACCTGAAAACCGAGGGGGGTCGCCAGGCCTATCATCTGCATAACCAGCGAAATAAGCAGTACTTCACCAAGCAGTTTACGATACTTAACGATGGCGGGTATAAACCAGCTGAAATCGAATTTGCCCAACTCCCGCAGGTAGGTCGCCTTGGAGATACAGAAAATTAATTTCCCCGACCACATGTGCAGGAAGTCTTCAAAATCAAGCACCTGTGCTTCAGCAGAGCCGGGACGCTGAATAACCATCTTACGCTTTGCTTTATCCCCCTGCTCAAAACCGAACTTGATGGCGATAAAGAATTGTCCCTCTTTATCAATCCCAATGGCCGGCATGGGCGACAGTTCAAGACGTTCCGGATCTTGATCGACAACTTTTGCGGTCATGCCAAGACGTTTAGCTGCCCTAAGGATAACATCAGCCGTAAATGGCTGCTGACCAAATTCATGCTGCAGCCGTGCTTCTTCAACGGCAATACCATGGTGTCGTGCTATCATCAAGAGAGATAACAGCCCTGTATTAATATTCATTACGACCTTCCCCAAAATTTTGAGACAACTTTTTAATAAGTGGGTAGCTGCGAGATAACTATAAGCTACCAACTAGTGCAACTGTTAATTATACACTATTGATTTGCCTATAACAAGGGCAGATTTTGATGGAATGTTGGTGCTTGCGTAGGGGCTCCCCCACGTGGGTGCCCGGTTTTGATGTTGATTGGACATGCCGGTACATTCAACGACGGGCACCCACAGGGGGGTGCCCCTACATTGATATGTTATAACGTCATACTGATGTCATTACTACCCATTCCGCAGATTTTCCACCGCAACCCCGGCAATATCTGCAGCTTCTTCTACACTCATTCCCTTGGCAAT
>CAIRBT010000029.1 GCA_903876875.1 uncultured Geobacteraceae bacterium | reverse complement strand
TCGCGAAAATTCGGCTGGGCGAGAGCAGATTTCGACGATTTTGAAGGTCAATAGTCGTTCTATTGACCGAAAAAGCGGTGAAATATGATCCGTTCAGACGGATTTGCAGCAGATTTCTCCTAAGTCCGACAGGCTCCTAGTACATCAGTAAATTCCAAGTCCCTCACGTTTCAACGCGTCACGGGAGGGGGGATGCCGGGGGACTCTCCGGAGCACTTCGGCATAACACTCCCTGCTGAGTTTCTGCTTTCCCTGCTCTGCATACAAATCGCCCAGTAAAAACCATCCCCACGGGTGCCCTGGCTCACGTTCCGTAATCTCCCGTAGCTCTTTTTCGGCCTGTTTAAATCCCCCCCGTTGACGATACTGCTCAGCAGCAAGTATGTTGGTGGTGGAGCAGTACCCAAGGCGTGCCTTCTGCTCCGGGAACGGTTTGCCTTTCCGGGAGCGACTGGCCGTGAGCACTTTGAGGAGCCGGGAGGAGGTTCGGCCGGAGGGGAGTGCGTAACGTGCGGAATTTTGTGAGTCGGCGAAAAGATCATCGGTGATTTCTCCTGCCTGTACTGCCTCTTTATAGAGCCGTGTGCCGGGAAAATAGGCGAGGGGGGAGACATACCCATCGTCGGCGTTCAGTGAGCGGATCAGTTCGATGGTCTGGTTAATATCCTCAGGAGTTTCCCCCGGGATGTCACCGATCAGATAGATGGAGAGATTAATGCCGATGTCACGGATCACGGTCGCTGCCCGTTTGATCTGCTCCAGGGTGATATTTTTCCCTAATTGCCGCAATAAGGTTGGTGAACCGGATTCCACGCCGAGTTGAATGCACTCACACCCGGCCCGTTTCATGGCCGTGACCAGTTCCTCATCAATGGCTGAGACGCGTGATTGGCAGTTCCAGAGGATGTATTGCTTCCGTTCTTGTAACAGGGAGCAGAATTTCAGTACCCTGGCGCGGTCGGCGGTGAAGGTGTCGTCTCGAATGGAAAAGTAGATCAAGCCGAATTTTTGTCGAATAAAGCTGATTTCGGCAACGATTGCTTCGGGGGAGCGAAAGCGAACCTTGCGTCCCCAAAAATCGGGGGAGCTGCAAAAAGAGCAGTGTGACGGGCAACCCCGGGTGGTGACAATAAACTCAGCCTGTAACTCCAGCTCCATCCCAACGGACTCCTTGAGATAAGCTGCCGGTAGGGGGAGTAGGTCAAGGTTCTCAAGGCGTTCCCGGGCAGGGGTTGTGACGATGGAGTCACCCTGGCGGTAGGCAATTCCCTTGATGTCTCGCCAGTCACGTTGCTCAGAAAGCCGTGACACAAGTTCACTCAGTGTTGCCTCTCCCTCACCCAGCACCACCCCATCCACCGGTGAGCCTGCGTACAGGAGGTCATCGGTACAGAAGGTTGCGTGTCCCCCCCCCATGATAATGATCGCATCAGGAAGCAGAGTGCGACAGATACGGGCAAGTTCGAGGGACGTCTGCCGGTTGTGTGTCCATTGTGAAATGCCGATAAGAGTGGGAGTCTGGGTCCGTAACTGCCGGGTTATCTCGGCAGGTGTCCATGCAGAAAAATTGGCGAGGAGCGAATCATAGCCGGCACTGCGGAGGGATGCGTGAAGATAACAGAGGCCGGTTGGCACCAGGGAAATATAGGGATCGTCCCGGTGGCTTACACCGGACTGGTAGGCAAGAAGTACTTTCATGTCAAAAAAAATCCGGGTCCTGGGACCCGGATAATGAGGAAGTATGGTGTGTGCGCAGGTTATTTCGCAAGGTTAAGGGAAACTCCCATGGTATCGTTAGTCAGAATATCTCCTTCAGATTCCTCTTCGACTCCGATCATTAACTCACTGAAGTCAATGGTATCTGATACGGTGTTAGCCATGCGCCGGGCACCGAGATAGCGGGACAGGTAGTAGGGGGTGTCCATTGAGGAGATAACGACCCGATGTTCCCGCGAAGAGGCGTGAATCATCTTGCGGTTGCCCAGGTAGATGCCCACATGGGAGGGGAAGCTGGCGTAGGTCTGGAAGAACACCAGATCACCCTTTTTCAGATCTCCCCGTACGACTTCGTTGCCAACGTAAAACTGCTCGCGAGCGGTGCGGGGGAGTTTAACGCTCTGCTCACGGAATACCTGCTGGGTGAAGCTGGAGCAGTCGAGGGAATTACGGCTGGTGCCCCCAAAGCGGTAGCGTGCGCCGAGGAAGCTATACGCACTTTTTTTCAGGCTGGTAATAGCCTGGTTGTTTTCGAGTGATTTGGCCAAGTCAACGGGACGATCGGCATCAAGGTCGGTCAGTTCCGCCAGGGTATTGGACAATTCCTGCTCGTTGAGCAGGTCTCTGTTAATGAGCTGAAGTCTGTTTGAAGCACCAGTGGACGCCACAGCACGGGGTGCCGCCTCAGTGGCAACCAGCACAAGAACCTGACCCGGTTTAACCCTGTTTCCCCTCAGTCCGTTAAGATTGCGGATTTCAGTCATCTTGACACCTGTTTTACGGGCGATTTTGGGGAGGGTGTCACCACGGGATACTTTGTAGCTGTCGGGCCTGGTCACGGCTGCCGATTTGCTCTGCTGGGTCTCTGCATGTGACGGGATTATGAGACGCGAACCTTTAGCGACGTGGGACGAAGTGATATTATTCACTGATTTCAGTTCGTCAACAGATACGTGGTACTTACGGGCAACCGATTGCAAAGATTCCCGCTTGCGCACCACATGGGATTTTGAAGCGAGTACAAACTGGGGGAGTGCGAGGAGTATGAGGCATGCTGCGAGAGCATTACGGAAATGAGCCATGTTCCCTCCTTGTTTTTGGTTAATGATGACAACGTGTACTCTTTAATACAGCAGCCGGGAGAAAAAGTCAATGTAAAACAGGCTTCTTTTTGTGGTGTTATATGCAAACTGCGTGCCATGTGTTATTTTGCCGGTTTTGTCCGTCCCACCACCTTGATGATAATCGGAGTGTCCCGGAGGATTGAAATCTGCTTTTCCGGTGCCCGAAGGTTTTTGTGATACTCGATTCCCCGCTGCAATCGGGATGCATCGATATCTTCCGTTGGTATGGCTACGGTTTGGGCAATCTGACTGGCGGGCCCTTCAATCTCAACCATGTCCGGTTCGCTGATTATCCGCTGACCGGCAAGGGGGGCGGGGAGTCTGCCACGGAGTGACGTCTTGACCGGCACACTCTTTCTTACCTTTTTTTCGGTGCTAATGCGGACGCTGGCCGGCGAAATGGCGGTGATCCTCATGCCTGAAGGCAGGGTGACATTATGGTGCTCGACCCGGATGGCGGTGGAACCTTCTGAGACCCGTGAGGCGTCAAGATCGGCAAAGAGGTCAAGCTTAGAAGGGGTGGGTGCCAGACTTGACATGGCTTTTACCTGGACGGTAACCTCCTCCGGAATGGTGTCCAGCAGCACGAGCCGCTCCGGCATACCATGGAGCCGCACCGGAACCGTGACCGTTGTTATCTGCCCCTGGCGAGTGGTAATTAACGCCCAGAAAACGGTGACGCCGAGCAGTAGCAGGGCTTTGGGGAGTATGTGGGAAAAGAGCCGTTTTCGCACACTGTCCCGTGGTTTTTTGGTATCATTTTTCAATAACTGATCAAGGGCCATGATAAGTTCGGCGGGGCTTTCCATGGGGCGGAAAGCTCCCAATGTGACCAGGGAAACCTCACCACGCTCTTCGGAAATGACCACAATCACCGCATCACTTCGCTCGGAGAGCCCCAGGGCGGCCCGGTGACGGGTGCCAAGGTGTTGGGGGAGATCCGGGCTGACGGAGAGTGGCAGGTGGCAGGCGGCCTTTTCTATTTTACCGTCACAGATGAGGGCAGCACCGTCATGAAACGGAGCGCCATTGTAAAAAATCGATTCCAGCATCTGGGGCGAAATGTCACTGTTGATAACGACCCCGTTGGTCATGAGATCGTGCAGGGATTCGCTCCCCTGAAAGACGATGAGGGCTCCGGTTTTTTGCGCCGCCATCCGGAACAGGGTTTCGGCAATTTCCTGGAACTGGCCATGGCGGGTATCCTGGCGGCTGTCGAGCATATGCCGCAGCAGGCTGAAGCGGTAGAGTGCCTGCCTGATTTCATTTTGGAACACGACGATGATCAGGATAATCAGCACGGTACCCAGCTCCTGCAGCACCCAGCTGGTCATGTAGAGATCGAGAAAGCGGGTGGCAAAGTAGATGAGAGTCACAACTCCCAGACCGATAAGTACCTGAATAGCTCTGGTGCCGCGAAACCATGAGTAGAGCTGGTAAAGTAAAAAGGTCATTATCAGAATATCGGCAATATCCTGTATGCGGATGGTTGGGGTCACGGTCGGCGCGGCTCCTCTGGAGGCATAAAGTAGTTTTTGCTGGTTAAGAATGGAATAAATGTGGTACAAGGACGGAGTAATTATATCACTTAACTCGGACAAAAGGTAGCGGAAACAGATGTTCAGGCTTTCTGATAAAGGTGAAAAGATTCAACAGATGTTCGGTGCCATTGCACCGAAATACGATTTTCTTAACCGCTTACTGAGTTTCGGTATCGACCGTCGCTGGCGCACCAAAGCGGTGAGCTTGCTCAAATTTCAGGAAGGGTCACGGATTCTTGATGTCGCCACCGGTACCGGTGATGTGGCTCTGGAGATAGCCCTGCGTACCCCAGAGTCGGTCAAGATTACCGGTGCCGATTTCTGCCGGGAGATGGTCGAGCTTGGTGCCGTAAAAGTAGCGGCTTCCCCCTACGGCGAACGCATCGACCTCAAGGTGGCCCCCTGTGAGGATCTCCCCTTTGCCAATGACACCTTTGACTCCATCACCATCGCCTTCGGTATCCGCAATGTGGTTGACCGCCGCTTGGGGTTGGCAGAAATGTGGCGGGTGCTGCGTCCCGGCGGCAGGATGATCATTCTGGAGTTTTCCACCCCCCGCTCCCTGCTGTTCAGGGAAATCTACTATTTTTACTTCCGCCGCCTTCTTCCGGTGGTCGGA
The DNA here is from genome assembly GCA_903876875.1 of uncultured Geobacteraceae bacterium. Classification (GTDB taxonomy): domain Bacteria; phylum Desulfobacterota; class Desulfuromonadia; order Geobacterales; family Pseudopelobacteraceae; genus JACRCG01. Next base: position 5,280 of record CAIRBT010000029.1, on the reverse strand, counting down.
GGCCTGTTTTCCCGCTATAACGCCTATAAGTATCTTCCCGACTCGGTCCTTGAATTCCCTTCACAGGAAGAATTCTCACAGATGATGGCCAGTGTCGGTTTCCGCAACATCCACCTCCACGAGCTTACCTTCGGTATCGCCACCATTTATGTCGGTGAGAAGGAATAACCGGAAAATCCCACAAATTTACCCATTCAATAATTTCACGGTTGCCCGGCCATCATCGTAATAGTCGATGATGTTCAGGCAGCCGTAGTTTTGCTCGATGTTGAACATGCCTGCCAGGGGGGCACCGATGGCATTGAGCAGAATAATCCGGTTCACCCCCCCGTGGGCGGCAACCAGCACGCTTTCTCCCCGATGGCGGGCAATGATATCCGCCATCACCGGCATGACCCGTGCCTCCACATCCAGCAGATTCTCCCCTTCCGGCACCCGGTAGTTGACCAGGTCGGCAAGGCGCGCCTGCCACCCCTCCGGCCAGGCTGCCCGTATCTCCTGCCAGGCCAGTCCCTCCCAAACGCCGATGTTCAGTTCCCGTAATGCCGGGTACGTAACCGGTGCAAAGGGATATTCCCGGCAGATGATCTCCGCACCGATGGTACAGCGGGACAGGTCGCTGCTATAGCAGGCGGTCAGATTCACGTCTGCCAGACGGTTCTTTAGTGTGTGATACTGTTCAATGCCGTATTCGGTCAGTGCAACGTCACTCTGGCCGTTATAGCGTGGTTGATCAAAACCGGCCACCTGGCCATGGCGGATAAGGTAGATGCGGGTATGGGGGGTCATGGGGTGCTCCGAAACAGAAGTTTAATGAACGATACAACAGGTAGAATGGTACCAGAATCTGTTCAGTAATGGAACAGTCCGCTTACCGGAAGTGCCGACATAACCGTCAGGGCAAGTATCTCGTTCAGTTCGCTGAGGCAGCCGATGGTATCGCCAGTCAACCCCCCCAGTTTGGCCTGGAAAAACCAGCGACCGGCAGCGGTACAGAGTAGCAGGGCCACCAAGGGGATCAAACCTCCGGCACCCGGTAGCAGAAGGCACGCAGTGGTGGTTATGACTCCGGCACCGGTAAGCGTCAATACTCCGGTTCCTTCGGTAAAGGCAGCGCCAAGTCCGTCGGCTTTGGCCCGGCGGGCACCGGTCATGGTGAGTACCTGTCCGAAACGGGCAACGGTCGGAAAAATAAGAAGAGCCTGCCATTTCAAGCCGTCCGGCACTGCTACCAACGCCTGCCACTTGAGTAACAGTCCTAACACCAGAGCGACCGCACCGACCGCCCCTACCCGGGAATCCTTCATGATTTCAAGAAAACGTTCCCGGCTCCCCCGGGCGGCCAGACCGTCACAGACATCGGATAGGCCGTCCAGATGGAGGGCACCGGTGACCACGGTAGCAACCGTAATAAGCAGGGCATCGCAGAGGGGACGAGCCAGCAGGGGGGAGAGGAGCCAGTTGGCTCCGACCATGAGCGCTCCGATAACCACCCCTACCAGGGGGAAAAAGAGGGTTGAACGCCCCAGATCCCCCGCTTCATGGCGGACGGCACCGGGGAGCGGGATGATGGTCAAAAATTGAAAGGCGATCAGAAACAGGCGCATATGGTATTCCCCGTCATGTCAGATTTTATCCCCTTTCAGATCGGCGGCAAACAGTTTACCGGCACCCCGGGAGGCACAGAAGTCGCCGCACATCGTGCAACTATCTTCATTCTCAGGGCATCTGCTGGCCCGGATGGCACGGGCATCCTCCGGGTAGAGTGCCAGTTGAAACTGCTTTTCCCAATTGAGATCCCGGCGCGCCTTTGACATCTCCTTGTCCCGCTGCCGCCCCTTTTCCGGGTATTTGTTCATGTCGCCAATATAGGCGGCAATTTTGGCCGCCTTTACTCCCATTCGCACATCTTCCTCATTGGGGAGGGCAAGATGTTCGGCCGGGGTGATATAGCAGATGAGATCGGCACCGAAGCGACTCGATTGTGCCGCACCGATGGCAGCGGTAATGTGGTCGAAGCCGGGAGCCACGTCGGTGGCAATGGGGCCGAGCATATAGTAGGGAGCTCCGCCGCTCATGCGTTTTTGCAGTTGGATATTGCCCTCTATCTCGTCCAACGGCACATGTCCCGGGCCTTCCACCAGCATTTGACACCCCATGTCACGGCCAATTTCCGCCAATTCGCAGTTGAAGATAAGCTCCTGAATCTGTGCCCGATCCGAGGAATCATGGATGGCTCCGGCCCTCAGGCCGTTGCCGAGGGAGAGTACGGTATCATACTTCTTTAAAATAGCAACTACCCGGTCAAAGTGGGCGTACAGCGGGTTTTCACGGTTATTAGCGAGCATCCAGGCCACCATGGAAACACCCCCCTTACTGACCAGGCCGCCGTACCGGTACCCCTGTTTGCGGAGCCGTTCCACGGTGCAGAGGTTGATGCCGCAGTGGACCGCCATGAAGGCTATGCCATCGGCACATTGCAGTTCGATAATGTCGAAGAGCAACTCTTCGTCGAGACGGTTTGGATCACCATATTTACGGGATGCTTCACAAAATGCCTGATAGAGCGGCACATTGCCGACCGGCAGGTCAACTGCGGCGATCACTTCACGGCGTACCCGGTCCAGGTCGCCCCCCACGGAAAGTTCCATGAGGGTGTCTGCCCCCGACTCCTGGGCGATCAGAGCCTTACGCACCTCTGCCCCATAGTCGATGATGTCGGAAGAGGTGCCGATGGAGGCGTTGACTTTGGTACTCAACCCCTTGCCGATACCGGCAATGCGGGACGGCTTCCGATTATGGTTCCAGGGAATGACGATCTTCCCTTCGGCAACCATCTGCCGGATATACTCCACCCCCAGTTGCTCGGTATCAGCCACGGTCTGCATCTGGGGGGTGATGAGGCCCTGACGGGCCGCTTCAATCTGGGTAAGCATATGGTATCCTTTGGATGTTTCCGTTGCCCTGTTAGCCCTGAGAAACGCCCGCCTGCTCGAAGGTCGCCATCTCTTTCAAAATAGCCACGCCGGCATCGATCAGGCTCATGGCCAGGGCGGCACCGGTCCCTTCACCCAGACGAAGTTTTAGGTCGAGGATCGGTTCCACACCGATTCTCTCAAGCATGAAACGGTGGCCGATTTCCACCGACTGGTGGGCGGCGAAGATGTAGTCACGGACATGGGGATTGATTTCCGAAGCGATCAAGGCACCGGCGGTGGAGATGAAACCATCAATGACCACCGGAATCGAATTGGCGGCACAGCCAAGCACCAGCCCGGCGATGGCGGCGATTTCCAAACCACCAACCTTTGCCAGCAGATCCAACGGATCAGTCGCATCCGGTTTGTTCAGTGCCAGTCCCGCCTCAATGACCCGGATTTTATTGGTAAGTGCGGCATCACCAATGCCGGTACCGCGATGGGTAACTTCGGCGACGGATTTGCCGGAGAGGGCGGCGATGATGGCTGAAGAGGGGGTCGTGTTACCGATGCCCATTTCTCCGGTTCCCACCAGTCCGATACCCTCTTCCCGACACTGGTTCGCCAGTTCGATGCCCACCGTGATGGCCGCCAGAGCCTCTTCGGGCGTCATGGCGGGACCCTTGGCGAAATTTTTGGTACCCCGGGCAACTTTTTTATGAATCAGGCCGGTGATACCGGCAAAATCGTAATCAACTCCTACGTCAACTACCCGCACATCGGCACCCACATGGCGGGCCAGTACATTGACACCCGCTCCGCCGGAGAGGAAGTTCAGCACCATCTGAGGAGTCACTTCACGGGGAAAGAGGGAAACCCCTTCCTCGGTGACGCCGTGGTCACCGGCAAAGGTGAACACAACTTTCTTTGAAACATCGGGGTTGGCACTGCCGCTGATGGCAACGATACGGCGGGCGAATTCTTCGAGTCGACCCAGTGAACCGAGTGGTTTGGTTTTGTTGTCCAGTCGAATCTGCGCCTGTTCCAGCAGTTCCTTGTTTACCGGTTTAATACGTTCAATTGTTTCCTGATAGATAGCCATGGTGCTGCTCCTTTGTCTGTTATTTTATTTTCAGCGGAATACCGCTTATGACCATGAAGACTTCATCGGCTGCGGCGGCCAGTGACTGGTTGGCACTGCCGGCAATGTCCCGAAACTGGCGAGCCAGGTGATGTTCCGGAACAATTCCCATGCCGACTTCATTGCTGACCAGAATTACCGGAGTGACCATTCGTTGCAGTGTCTGGGCTAATTGCTCGACCTCCCCCCTGATACGCTCTGCCACAGCGGCGTCCCCCCCTTCGAAGGCGAACAGCAGATTGGTAAGCTAAAGTGTCACGCAGTCAACCAGAATGGCTTCATAGGTGCCATCGGCCTCTTCCAGCGACCGGGAGAGCAGAAGCGGTTCCTCAATGGTATGCCACTGTGTTCCACGCCGTGTGCGATGGCGTTCAATCCGGTCAGCCATTTCCCCATCAAGGCTTTGTGCGGTTGCCACATAGCCCAGTCTGTCACCGAATTCCTTCGCCTTCTGTTCGGAAAAAACACTTTTGCCGCTCCGGGCACCGCCGGTAATGAAGATGGTACGTGCCATGTTACTCTCCTCCTCTCCATATAAAAAAAGCCCCAATCCGTGGGGGACAGGGGCTCAAAACCGGGCAATCGTGATGATTGGGCTTCGGCCCCTCGTTCCACGGAGGTCCCAAAACGGTCACAGAAATGGCAGGTTTCCTGGCTCCAGGGTCATCTTACTTGCCGCGCCTTCCCGGAAGTATTCCAGTGGCATAATGCGGCGTTCATCGCCTGTTACAGTTGCGGGACAGCGAAGGACTTTAACCTTCTTCCCTTTTAACCATGCGTGCAGCGCATGGCACCATATCTGGTTTGTGAAACAGTTGTAGATTAGGTGTGTAGCAGACGGCAGCGGTGAAAGTCAAAAGAAATTGTTATCGCATGTGAGAAACAGTCGAATTATTCGCTACCTCTGCTTGCCGGAATGCTTTAGTACGGTGTAGCAGATTCAAGTCCCAATATTTATTCATTTCTGCTTGGGCTTCAGCCATTTTACCGGCCATTTCATATGCCAGAGATTGCTGACTTTTCCAGAAGGGGACTGTTTACGATACTATCCCCATCATCCCCTAGGAGCCTGTCGGACTTAGGGAATCGTCGCGAAAATTCGGCTGGGTGAGAGCAGATTTCGACGATTTTGAAGGTCAATAGTCGTTCTATTGACCGAAAAAGCGGTGAAATATGATCCGTTCAGACGGATTTGCAGCAGATTTCTCCTAAGTCCGACAG